>CANRPD010000021.1 GCA_947632385.1 uncultured Clostridia bacterium
GCGCCCGGCCGGGCCGAAGGTCCGGCGGCGGGACGCCCGAAGGGCGGACGCACCGCGGCGAAGCCGCGACGGGCGCGGGGTTGGAAAAGCAGCAAAGCAGCGCCCGGCCGGGCCGGAGGGCCGGCGGCGGACGCCCGAAGGGCGGACCCACCGCGGCGAAGCCGCGACGGGCGCGAGGGTTGGTTTTCAAGAAAGGTGGAGCAGGGCGCTCGGGGCGCGTCAGAAGCCCACATGCAGGATCTGGCGGAGGAAAATGTCCAGCAGGAAGAGGCCGGCCAGGGTGACCGCCGCAGCGGCGTAGAGCCCCTTGGGCAGGTTGGCGCACAGGTGGCGCAGCCCCGGGAGGATGCACTCCACCAGCAGGACGCCGGACAGGCCGAAAAACACCACGGACCGAGCGCAGACGTACCCGCCGATGTTGCCCCAGTTCCAGATCTCGGTGTTGTAGTCCCAGGCGCGGATGCCGGCCCAATGCCAGAGAAAATAGCCCATAAGGAATTCCAGCAGGCCGCAGACGCCGGCGCTGATCAAAAAGACGGCCCAGGGCTTTTTACGGAACCGGTCGGCGGTGAAGGCGATGAGCAGGCCGCCGTAGCCGTAGATGGGGATCCAGGGGCCCCAGGTGCTGCTGCGCTTGACGAAGTAGCCCAGGTCGATGCGGTAGAACAGGGTCTCATAGAGAAAGCCGAACACGCCGCTGACCACGAACAGCAGGGCCAGGATGCAGACCCGGTCCCATGGGGTGAACGCGTAGGTGCGGTCCCGCAGGGAGCGGAGCGTTTGCAGAGGATGCATGGGCGGCTCCTTTCCTCAGGAACGGGCATCCCGCAGCCAGACGGTCATCTCGCCCTCGCCGCGGTTGGCCCAAACAAAATAGGGGATGAAGGTGAGGGGGATGGGCGTGTCCGCCTGGGGCGGGCGGGTGGAATACAGGGCGGTGTCGTCCCCGGATTCCCGGAGGCCGGTGCAGGCGAGCACCGTGACCCCGCCCAGCAGGTCCGGGCGGTGGGTGACGGTGAAATCCGCGGTGCGGGGCAGCAGGATGCGGTGGAGGTCCGGGCCGTTGTCGGCTTCCTCCAGGCAGTAGACGATGGGGCCCCGCTGGACGGCCACTTTGCCCGCGTCCTCCCGGACGGAGGGATGGGCCCAGACCCGCTGCACGGGCATCTCCAGGGTGAGGCAGAGCTCGTCGCCGGGGGCCCAGGTGCGGTCGATGTCCAGATAGCCCTGGGTGGGAGACAGGGAGAGGGGCTGGCCGTTGCAGGTCAGGCGGAAGGACGGACACCAGCCGGGCACCCGCAGGCCGTAGGTGAAGCGGACAGGGGCATGGGGCTCCACCCGGATGCGGATCTCCCCGGCCCAGGGATACTGCCCGGAGAGGGTGAACCCAACGGGCACGCCGCCCAGAGGCAGGGTGAAGGTCCCGGCCAGGTAGAGGTGCTGGTAGACGGCGTTATCGGTGGCGGAGAGGGCGTAATCGGTGAGGGAGGCCAGGGTGCGGGCCAGGTTGGGCGGGCAGCAGGCGCAGCCGAACCACTTCTGCCGCACCGGCTTCACGTGGGCCAGGCGCTGGTCCTCCCGGGTGGCGGCAGGCACCACGGACAGGGGGTTCACATAGAAGAAGGACGTGCCCTCCAGGTCCATGCCGCTGACGGTGCCGTTGTAGAGCACGCGCTCCAGCACGTCGGCATAGGCAGAATCCCGGCGGATGCGGAGCATCTGATGGGCGAAAAACGCCAGGGCCAGGCCGGCGCAGGTCTCGGCATAGGCGGAATCGTTGGGGAGGTCGTAGGGGTAGGTGAAGGCCTCGCCGTATTCGGAGGAGCCCACCTGCCCGGTGATGTACATCTGCTTTTGGGTCTCCTCCCGCCACAGGGACTCCAGGTGGCGGTAGAGGGCGTCGTCGCCGGTGCAGCGGGCCACAGCGGCCGCCCCGGCGTAGAGATAGTTGGCCCGGACCGCATGGCCCACGGGGCGGTCCTGCTCCAGCAGGGGCTTGTGGGCCTGGTAGTAGGCGTAGCCCAGGGGGCCGTCCTTCCAGAAGAAGGAGTTCCCCTGGCGGGCGGTCTCCTCGGCAAAGTACAGGGGCTCTCGGCCCCGCTGGGTGATGAAGTACCGGGCCAGCTCCAGGTAGCGGGCGCAGCCGGTGGCCTCAAAGAGCTTCACGAGGCCCAGCTCCACCTCCTCGTGGCCCGGGTAGCCGTGGAGCTTGCCTTCCTCCGGGCCCAGGACGGAGGCGATGTGGTCGGCCAGCTTTTCGGCCACCTGGAGGAAGGTGGTGCGGCCGGTGGCCCGGAAGTGGGCCACGGCAGCCTCGAACATGTGGCCGGCGCAGTAGAGCTCGTGGTTGTCCTTCAGGTTGGTCCAGCGCTTGGAGAGGTCCGTGAGGATGTAGTAGGTGTCCACGTAGCCGTCGGGCTGCTGGGCACGGGCGATAAGGTCCACGGTGGCCTCCAGCTCCTGCTCCAAATGGGGGTCAGGAGCCCACATCAGGCTGTGGGCGGCGGCCTCCATCCACTTGAACAGGTCGCTGTCCTGGAAGACGTAGCCGTAGTGCTCGGCCTGGATCTCTCCGGCGGCGGCCCGGAAGTTGCGGATGGCTCCGCTGGGGGCGGCGCCGGGGACCCGGTCATTGAGGGCCTCCCACTGGTAAGGGATCACATTGCGGAGCACGGCCGTCCGCAGGCGGGTGAAGAAGGGGTCCTCCACCCGGTAATCTCGGCCGGGGATGGAATGGGGAAATGTGTTTTGCATGGGGTTACCTCGCTTTTTGATGGATGAGCTCCCCGAAGGGAACGAAGGGTGGGGGCGGGACCGCAGGGCCGCCCAGGGTCTTTTCCATCCAGATCACGTCCCACCAGCGGCCCAGCTTGAAGCCGGAATCGTGGAAATGGGCGCACAGCCGGTAGCCGAACTTCTCGTGGAAGGCCACGCTGCCGGGGTTGGGATCGGTGATGCAGGCGTTGACCCGCAGGACATGCTGCCGGGCCAGAGCGGTCTCCAGGGCGGTGTAGAGGGCGGAACCCACCCCCTGGCCGTGGCAGTCTTTGCGGACATAGATGGAGGTCTCCACGGACCAGTCGTAGGCGGCCCGGTTTTTGAACGCCGAAGCGTAGGCGTAGCCCAGGATCCGGCCTCCCTGACAGGCCACCAGATACGGGTAGCGGGCCAGGGTGTTCCGGATCCGGCGGGCAAATTCCGCTCCGTCGGGAGGGTCCAGGTCAAAGGTGATGGGGGTCTCCAGGACATAGGGGCGGTAGATCTCCGCCAGGGCGGGGCCGTCTTCCGGGACGGCCAGACGAAGGACCGGCAGCAAGGGGATCATCTTCCTTCTGAAAAAGCGTTACAGACGGGCGATCAGCGCCCGGAGCAGGCGGTGGAACGCCTGGGCGGATCGTTGGGCGGCGGACTGGACCTCGGCGTGGGAGAGGGGGCCGGCCCCCAGACCGGCAGCCCGGTTGGTGATGCAGCTGATGCCGCACACTGCCAGACCCATGTGCCGGGCCGCCACGGCCTCGCAGGCGGTGCTCATGCCCACGGCATCGGCCCCCAGGGTGCGGTAGAGGCGGACCTCGGCGGGGGTCTCGTAGGCGGGACCGGGGGTCTGCAGGTACACCCCCGGGCGCAGGTCGATGCCCAGCTCTCGGGCGGCGGACAGGGCCTGTTCCCGCAGAGCGGGGGCGTAGACCTGGGTCATGTCGGGAAAGCGGGGGCCGAAGGCTTCCTCGTTGGGACCCCGCAGTGGGGAGGGCACGAAGGAGGCGATGTGGTCGGTGAGGAGCATCAGCGTACCGGGGTCCAGCCCCGGTGCGATGCCCCCGGCCGCATTGGTGAGCAGCAGGGTGGGCACCCCCAGCAGCCCTAGCACCCGGACGGGCAGGACCACGTCCTCCACAGAATAGCCCTCGTACAGATGGACGCGGCCCTGGAGGACGGCCAAAAAGCGGCCCGAAAGGCTGCCAAAGACGAACCGGCCACGGTGGCCGGGCACCGTGGAGACCGGGAAATCCGGCAGGTCGGCAAAGGGCACGGAGCGGGGATCGGTGAGGAGATCGGCAAAACCGCCCAGACCGGACCCCAGCGCCACCCCCACCGTGTGTGAAGCGGGCAGGAGCGGCCGCAGCTGGGCGGCCGCCGCAGCCGCGCGATCATAGACAGCGCCCATGGGCAGTACCCCCTTTCGCTGGATTTTTCTCTATTGTACACGACTGCCCCGACGCCGTCAACTGTTTTTGGACAGGAGGCGCCGGGGCGGGGGTCAGGCGTTTTCGATCTCCAGCAGACGGTTGTATTTGGCCACGCGCTCGCCCCGGCAGGGAGCGCCGGTCTTGATCTGGCCGGCATTGACGGCCACCGCCAGGTCGGCAATGAAGGTGTCCTCCGTCTCGCCGGAGCGGTGGGAGATCACCGTTTTATAGCCGGAGCGGCGGGCCAGCTCCACGGTGTCCAGGGTCTCACTGAGGGTGCCGATCTGGTTGGGCTTGATGAGGATGGCGTTGGCGCAGCCCTCGTCCATCCCCTGCTGGAGGCGCTCCCGGTTGGTGACGAACAGGTCGTCCCCCACCAGCTGGACCTTGCCCCCCAGGCGAGTGGTGAGCCGCCGCCAGCCGGAAAAGTCCTCCTCCCCCAGGGGGTCCTCCAGGGAGAGGATGGGGTACCGGCGGATCAGATCCTCCCAATACTCGATGAGCTGGTCGGAGGTGAATTCCTGGCGGCCCTTGGGCAGCCGGTAGTGGTCGTCCACCGCCCACTCGCTGGCAGCGGCATCCAGGGCCAGCTTGACCTTGCCGGTGCAGCCGGCCTTTTCGATGGCGGTGAGGATGGCTTCCAGGGCGGCGTCCACCCCGGGGAGGTCCGGGGCAAATCCGCCCTCATCCCCCACGGCGGCGGAGTACCCTTGGGAGCGGAGCTGGGCCCCCAGCAGGTGGTAGATCTCCGCGCACCAGCGCAGGCCCTCGGAAAAGCTGGAAGCGCCCACGGGCAGGATCATGAACTCCTGGATGTCGATGTTGTTGCCGGCGTGGGCGCCGCCGTTGAGGATGTTCATCATGGGCACCGGCAGCAGCCGGGCCGCAGCACCCCCCAGGTACCGGTACAGGGGCAGGCGGTAGTGGGCGGCCAGGGCCCGAGCCGCCGCCAGAGAGACCGCCAGGGTGGCGTTGGCCCCCAGACGGGCCTTGTTGGGGGTGCCGTCCAGCTTGCAGAGCACGGCGTCCACCTCCCGGACGGTGAGATCGTGGAGATTCTCCAGGGCGGGGGAAATGATCTCGGAGATGTTCCGGACGGCCTTGCGCACGCCCTTGCCCCCAAAGCGGCGAGGGTCGCCGTCCCGCAGCTCTACGGCTTCGAATTTGCCGGTGGAGGCCCCGCTGGGGGCGGCTGCCGACGCCAGGGTGCCATCGGACAGGCGGACCGTGGCGCTGACGGTGGGATTGCCCCGGGAATCCAGGATCTCCCGGCCTGTGACCTTTTCAATGCGTACCATACTGTTCCTCCCAAAAAACGGTTTTGCTTTAGAATTCCCGTTGAAACCGGGTTTCATCCGTGCTACAATGGCAGGAGAAGCTGGTTGAGAAAAATGGGAGGGACGGATATGGAATGGGAACGGGTCACGCCGGAAAGCATGGGGATCCCTTCGGGGGCGGTGCTGGAGCTGCTGGACACGCTGTATCGGGCGGGGGTGGAGATGCACGGCCTGGTGCTGCTGCGCCACGGGAAGATCTGCGCCCAGGGCAGCTGGCGGCCCTATCGGCCGGACGAGCCCCACATCCTGTTCTCCTTCGGCAAGAGCCTGACGGCCACCGCCATCGGGTTCGCCTGGCAGGAGGGACTGCTCTCCCTGGAGGAGCGGCTGGTGGAGGTGTTCCCGGACAAGCTGCCCCCTGCGCCCAGCGAACACCTGCGGCAGGCCACGGTGCGGGACCTGCTGACCATGAGCTGCGGCCACGAGACGGAGATCCCCGATCTGGGTCGGGGCGATCCGGACTGGATCGCGTCGTTTTTGAAGCATCCCTTCGTGTATGCGCCCGGGACGCATTTTCTCTACAACACCGCGGGGACGAATCTGCTCTCTGCCCTGCTGACCCGCCGAACCGGACAGAGCCTGACCCAATTTCTGAAGCCCCGGCTGACAGAGCCCCTAGGCATGGGCAGCCTCCGCTGCCAGCTGCTGCCCGACGGCACCGAAATGGGTGGCGCGGGGTTCTCCCTGAGCCTGGAGGACATGGCGCGGTTTACCCAGTTCGTGGCGTGGCAGGGACGCTGGGACGGGAAACAGCTGCTGGATCCCCGGTGGTTTCGCAGCGCCACGGGAAAGCAGATCGAAAACGGGGACCCGGCCACGGGCTCCGACTGGAACCAGGGGTACGGATATCAGTTCTGGCAGTGCGTCCCGGAGGGGGTCTACCGGGGAGACGGGGCCTTCGGGCAGTTCGGTGTGGTGTTTCCCCGGCAGGACGCGGTGCTGGTGATCCAGTCCGCCACCCCGCGGATGCAGGACGTGCTGACAGCCGTGTGGGAACGTCTGCTGCCCGCGTTCGCCCCGGGGCCACTAGAGGAAAATCCCCGGGAGCGGCAGATCCTGGAGGCTCGGCTGCAGGGGGCGCAGCTCAACCCCGTGCTGGGGATGCGCAACCCCGGGGCGGAGGAGTCCCTGAATGGGGCGGTGTATCTGCCGGAAGGCGAAGCCCCTTCGTTCACAGACCTGGTGGGCGGCGCAGGAAAATACACCCCGGACGGGGGGAAACTGGTCTCCCTGGGGTTCCGCTTCACCGAAGAGGCGGCCGTGCTGGAGGTGGACGAGGACCGGGGACATTATACGCTGCCCATCGCGCTGAACGGGGAGTGGGCGACGGGGCGGATCAAAGGGGCCTGGTATGGGACCATGGGCCGGTGGCGCGCCAAGGACAAGCTGGAGGCGGAGATCCGCAACACGGGGACCGTCAGCGGCAAGCGGTTCATTTTCCGGTTCCAGGGCGGGCGGATGACCCTTTCGGGGGATTCCACATACCCCGATGTGGGCGGGCTCTGCGACCCGCTGATGCCGGAAGTGACGTTCCGGCTGACAGAGGGGGCCATCGACACCAAGACCCGGATGTACTGGGAACCGAATTAGACGGCAAAAAAAGACACCTTCGTGTTTTGCGAAGGTGTCTTGCTGATTGGGATACGGCTCAGATGAGCTCCAAAATGGCCATTTCGGCGGCGTCGCCGCGGCGAGGCCCAAGCTTGGTGATCCGCGTGTAGCCGCCGTTGCGGTCGGCATACTTGGGGGCGATCTCCGTAAACAGCTTGTGGGTCACGCTCTCCTTGGTGACAAAGCTCATGACCAGGCGCTTATTTGCCAGCGTATCTTCTTTGGCGATGGTAATCATTTTTTCGGCCAGGGCGCGCACCTCTTTGGCGCGGGTCACGGTCGTCTCGATCTTGCCGTTCTCGAGGAAGAACGTCACCAGACCCCGCAGCATGGCGGTGCGGTGGGACGTGGCTCTGCCCAGCTTTCTGGTTCCCGGCATCGATATCACTCCATTCCGTTAGTAAAGTGCGTTTATTCGTCGTCCTTGCGGAGGCTGAAGCCCAGAGACGCCAGCTTCCAAACGACCTCTTCCAAGGACTTGCGGCCCAGGTTGCGGACCTTCATCATATCGTCCTCGGACTTGCTGATCAGGTCTTCCACCGTGTTGATCCCGGCGCGCTTGAGACAGTTGAAGGAGCGGACCGACAGATCCAGCTCTTCAATGGTCATCTCCAGCGCCTTCTCCTTGCCGCCGTCGTCCTTCTCCACCATGATCTCCGTGCTCTTGCCCTTATCGCTGAGATCCACGAAGAGGTTCAGGTGGTCCGTGAGGACCTTGGCCGCCAGGGACACGGCTTCCTGCGCGTTGATGACGCCATTGGTCCACACCTCCAGGGTCAGGCGGTCATAGTCGATGCTTTGGCCCACACGGGTGCTCTCAACGCTGAAATTGACCTTCAGTACAGGCGTGTAAATAGAATCGACCGCAATCTCTCCCAGAACGCCTTCGGGCATGCTCTGCTTGTTGCGCTCGTTGGAGACATAGCCCCGGCCCCGGTCCAGCACCATTTCCATGCGCAGCTCGGCGCCGTCGCCCAAGGTGGCGATGTGCTGTTCGGGGTTGAGGATCTCCACCTCGCTGTCCGCCTTGATGGAGGCAGCCGTGACCAGGCAGGGGCCCTGCGCGTTGATCTCCAGGGTCTTCGGTCCCTCGCCCAGCAGTTTGGCCACGATCTCCTTGATGTTGAGGATGATCTCGGTGACATCCTCTTTCACACCGGGGATGGTGGAAAACTCGTGCAGAACGCCCTCGATCTTCACGGACCGCACGGCGACGCCAGGCAAGCTGGAGAGCAGGACCCGGCGCAGGCTGTTGCCCAGCGTAGTGCCAAAGCCGCGTTCCAGCGGCTCCACCACAAACCGGCCGTATTTGCCGTCCTCGGATACTTCTTCGATGGTGATATTGGGTCTCTCTATCTCGATCATCCGCGATCCTCCTTTGTACAAACGTAACTGTCTGCGTGTTTTCGGTATAGCGGGAGACACCGGCCAAGCTGCGCCGGGTCCTCCCTGCGCGGATTACTTGGAGTACAACTCGACGATCAGCGTCTCGTCCACCTCAAGGTCGATCTCCTGGCGGGTGGGCACGGCCACAACCTTCGCCTGGGCATTGGGGGCGTCCACGTCCAGCCACTGGGGCACCGGGCGGGCGGAATTGGCCTCGACCACGGCTTTGATCTTATCGCTCTGACGGCTCTGGTCGCGGATGGCGATCACTTCGCCGGGCTTGACCAGGTACGAGGGGATATCCACGCGCTTGCCGTTGACGGTGAAGTGACCATGGACCACCAGCTGGCGGGCTTCCGCACGGGAGCTGGCCCAGCCGCAGCGATAGACCACGTTGTCCAGGCGGGACTCCAGCAGCACCAGCAGGTTGTCGCCGGCCTTGCCGGGCATGTTGGTGGCCATTTCGTAATAATGGTGGAACTGCTTCTCCAGAACGCCGTAGAAACGGCGGGTCATCTGCTTGGCGCGCAGCTGCACGCCGTACTCGGAAGCTTTCTTGCGGCCCTGGCCGTGCTGCCCGGGAGCATAGGCGCGGCGGGAGAGGGCGCACTTGTCCGTGTAGCAGCGCTCGCCCTTCAGGAACAGCTTTTGGCCTTCACGGCGGCAGAGCTTGCACACAGCTTCAGTATATCTTGCCATTTTCAGTAACCTCCTATCGGTTTTTACACACGTCTTCTCTTAGGAGGACGGCACCCATTGTGCGGGATCGGGGTCACGTCCTTGATCATGCTGACCTCCAGGCCGGCGGCCTGCAGCGCACGGATGGCTGCTTCGCGGCCGGCGCCGGGTCCTTTGACGTAGACCTCGACAGACTTCATCCCATGCTCCATGGCCAGCTTGGCAGCGGTTTCCGCGGCGGTCTGGGCCGCGAAGGGCGTGGACTTACGGGATCCGCGGAAGCCCAGTTCGCCGGAGCTTGCCCAGGAAATGGCGTTGCCCTGGGTATCGGTGATGGTCACGATGGTGTTGTTGAAAGTGGACTGGATATGGGCGGCGCCACGCTCGATATTCTTGCGTTCACGACGGCGACGCACATTGGTGGCACTTTTAGTTGCCTTAGGCATAGAAAATACCCCTCCTTACTTCTTCTTGTTGGCCATGGTCTTGCGGGGACCTTTGCGGGTGCGGGCGTTGGTCTTGGTACGCTGCCCGCGCACGGGCAGGCCCTTGCGGTGGCGGATGCCGCGGTAGCAGCCGATCTCGATGAGCCGCTTGACATCAAAGGCCAGGTCACGGCGCAGGTCGCCTTCCACGTGGCAGTTCTTGTCGATATAGTCTCTCAGCTTGGCAGCATCGTCCTCAGAAAGGTCCCGAACACGGATGTCGGGGTCCACGCCGGTGGCGGCGCAGATATTGGTGGCGGTCTTGCGGCCGATGCCGAAAATATAGGTCAGGGCAATTTCGATCCGCTTATCCCGGGGCAGGTCAATACCGGAAATACGAGCCATTCTTACACCTCCATAATGTCGCCGGGGGAATCAGCCCTGGCGCTGCTTGTGCTTGGGGTTTTCACAGATGACCATGACTTTCCCCTTGCGCTTAATGATCTTGCATTTTTCGCACATCTTTTTGACAGAAGGTCTGACCTTCATTGTGGTTGCCTCCTTTTCTAAACGAAAGCGGGTTGGTTTTACTTGGATCGCCAGGTGATGCGCCCCTTGGTGAGATCATAGGGGGACATCTCCATGGTGACCTTGTCTCCGGGCAAAATGCGGATGTAATTCATGCGCAGCTTGCCGGAGATGTGGGCCAATACCATGTGCCCATTTTGCAGCTCGACCTGAAATGTGGCGTTGGGGAGAGCCTCCTTCACAACGCCCTGGACCTCAATCACGTCCTGCTTTGACATAGTGGATCACCCATCCTTTTCTGTACTCTGCCGGACAAAAGCCCGCAGAGCGGCGCGGATACTTCGATCAGTCTTCAGAGCAGCTTCCGGCAGCACCGTGGCAGTAGGCGCCACGTGGATCAGCTTCTTGCGCTTGGGCCGTTCCAGGGGACGGCGCTTGCCGTCGCACAGGAGGACATAGGGCGGGCTGATCTCTAAGACGGCCAGAAAGCCTTCCTTATCATGGCCTGCTTTGGAGCGTACCACCTGGCCGCGAATCACTTCCATGGCGGTCGCCTCAATCCAGCCGCGTCAAAATGGCGGGGCCATCGGGCGTGATGGCGACCGTGTGCTCAAAATGAGCGGACAGCCCGCCATCCCGGGTCTTTACCGTCCAGCCGTCCTCCAGCACATGGACCTTGGGCCCGCGCTGATTGACCATGGGCTCAATGGCAATGACCATGCCCGGCTGCAGCCGCACGCCCCTTCCGGGGGTGCCGTAATTGGGGACACTGGGGTCTTCGTGCAGATTCGCACCTACTCCGTGGCCGATGAATTCCCGTACCACCGAGTAACTGCGAGCTTCGACATACGCCTGGATCGCGTGGCCCACATCGCCAAGGCGATTGCCCGGCCGGGCCTGTTCGATCCCAAGGAACAGAGCTTTTTCTGTTGCGTCCAAAAGCGCTTGGGCTGCTTCGCTGACCTCCCCGCAGGGGAAGGTCCAGGCATTGTCCCCGTGGTAGCCCTTATAGCAGGCGCCCACATCAATGCCCACGATATCGCCCTTTTTGAGCAGAATGCTTTTGGAGGGTATGCCGTGGATGACCACATCGTTTACCGAGATACAAGCGCTGGCCGGGAACCCGCCGTAATTGAGAAAGCTGGGGGTGGCCCCCGCCTTCTCAATGTACTGGCGGACGAGCTTATCGATCTCCCAGGTTGAGACCCCGGGCTCGACTGCTTCTCCGGCGAGCCTGAGTGCTTTTTGTGAAATTCGCCCGGCCTCGCGCATGACCGCGAGCTCCCGGCTGGTTTTCAGCACGATCATTGAAGATCCTCCAGGGCCTCGCGGACCAGGCGGGTGGTATCTTCCACTTCCTCCTGGCCATGGACCACAAGCAGCTTGCCCTGCTTGCTGTAATACTCCTTGAGAGGTTCTGTCTGATTGTGATACACGTTCAGGCGGTCTTTCACGGTATCGGGATGGTCGTCCTTGCGCTGAACGAGGGTGCCGCCGCAGTTGTCGCACACGCCCTCTACCTTGGGCTGCTTGTACAGCATGTGGTAGGAGGACCCGCACTTTTCGCAGACACGGCGTCCGGACATCCGGGTGATGATCGCTTCGTCGGCCACTTCGATATCCAGGACCGCGTCGATATCTACACCCATGTTGTCCAGCGCCTCGGCCTGGGGAATGGTCCTGGGGAAGCCGTCGAGGATGAACCCGTTGGCGCAATCGGGCTGAGCGACCCGATCCTTGATGATGCCGATGATGATGTCATCGGGCACCAGATCGCCGGCGTCCATATACACTTTGGCCTTCAGACCCATTTCCGTGCCGTTCTTCAGCGCTTCACGGAGCATATTGCCCGTGGAAATGGTGGGGATGTTTTTCTCCTTACAGATAATCTCCGCCTGCGTGCCTTTGCCCGCACCGGGAGCTCCCAAAAGGATAAGTTTCATAGATTGACCCTCTCTTTCTCTTGATTTAAAGCCGCGACGGTACGCGGTTCGATGTCAATAGAAATCAACAACACAAGCCGGTCCTATTACGAACGATCGCAAGGCTTTTCGGTTTGGATCAATCCAGGAAGCCTTTGTAGTGCCGCATCATCATCTGAGACTCCATCTGCTTCACGGTCTCCAGTGCAACGCCCACGATAATGATCACGGAAGTGCCGCCCAGAGACAGGCCGCCCATACCTGTGACTCTGGTGTAGATAATGGGCACCAGGGCCACAAAGGCCAGGAACAGGGCACCGATCAGCGTGACCTTGGAAAGGATCTTGCCAATGAAATCCGCCGTGGGCCTGCCGGGACGGATGCCCGGGATGGTGCCGTTGTTCTGGCGAAGATTATTGGCCATCTCCAACGGGTTATACTGGATGGACATATAGAAGTAGGCAAAGACGATGATCAAGAGGAAATAGAGGATGATATACACCCAGCCCGTCTGCTCGAACGCATCGAAGAACGCTTTCCAGAAGCCGCCCTCCGGCTGCACAAAGAAGTGGATGAACTGGGGAACGAACAGGATGGAGCTGGCGAAGATCACAGGCATTACGCCGCTCATGGCGACCTTGATGGGCAGGAAGGTGCTCTGCCCGCCATACATCTTGCGGCCGACCACACGCTTGGCGTACTGCACCGGGACACGGCGCTCGGCCTCGTTCATAAAGACGATGACCCAGATAACGCCCAGGAACAGCACGATGAACAGCGGCGCCAGCACCAGATAATGGGCGCTGTTGGCGGGGCTGGTGAGACCCAGCTGGAAATACTGCCACACGTACCCGAAAGTCACGGGCAGACGGGCCACGATGCCTGCGAACAGGATCACAGAGATCCCGTTGCCGATGCCTTTGTCGTTGATCTGTTCGCCCATCCACATGATGAGCGCGGTGCCGGCCGTAAAGCACAGCACGATGACAAAGGCCACGAACACACCGCCGACGCCGGAGGTGTACTTGACGATGCCGGAATTGCGCAGATAGAAGTAATATGCAACGCCCTGCAGCAGACCCAGGACCACGGTGACATACCGGGTGATGGTCCCGATCTTCTTGCGGCCGGCCTCACCCTCTTTGGAGAGCCGCTCCAGATAGGGAATGGCCACGGTCAACAGCTGCATGATGATGGAGCTGTTGATATAGGGGGTGATGCCCATGGCGAACAGAGAGGCATAGGAGAATGCGCCGCCGGTCAGCATATTGATATAGCCCAGGGCGGTGTTCTGATTGGCGCTCTGCATCAGCTCGGCCAGACCGGAAGCGTCCAGGAAGGGAACGGGGATGACAGAACCGAAGCGGAAAGCGACCACGACCACCAGGGTGAACAGGATCTTCTTGCGCAGCTCCGGGATCCGCCAGGCGTTCTTAATGGTGTTAAACAATCAGATCACCTCCGCCTTTCCGCCCGCAGCTTCGATCTTTCCTTTCGCTGCCTCGGAAAATGCGGCGGCCTTAACGGTCAGTTTCTTCGTCAGCGTCCCATTGGACAGGATCTTTACACCGTCACAGCGCTTTTTGATGATGCCGGCCTCGACCAGGGTCTCGGCAGTCACTTCCGCACCGTCCTCGAAACGATTCAGAGAGCCGACGTTCACGCAGATGATTTCCTTGGCAAAGATATTGTTGAAGCCGCGCTTGGGCAGTCTTCTCTGCAAGGGCATCTGACCGCCTTCAAAGCCAGGCCGCATCCCGCTGCCGGAACGGGCCTTCTGGCCCTTATGGCCTTTGCCGGACGTTTTGCCCGTGCCGGAACCGGTGCCTCTGCCAACGCGCTTGGCGGCCTTCGTGGAGCCGGGTACAGCGGTAAGTTGGTTGAGTTTCATTGTCACGCACCTCCTTATGCTTCGGTAACCTCGACCAGATGGCCGATCTTCTTGAGCTTGCCCAGAGTCTGGGCATTGTTGGGCTGTTCGGTCACATCGCCGACCTTCTTGAGGCCCAGGGAGAGGGCAGTGGCGATCTGATCCTTTTTGCTGCCGATGAGGCTCTTCTTCAATGTGATTTTCATTGTCTCGGCCTCCTTACAGAATCTCTTCCACGGTCTTGCCGCGCAGCGCGGCCACCTGCTGAGCAGTGCGCAGCTGGGTCAGTCCCGCCATGACGGCACGGACCACGTTGCAGGGGTTCTTGGACCGCAGCGCCTTGGCGCGGATATCCTTAATGCCTGCACTCTCCACCACCGCACGGACCGGTCCGCCGGCGATAACGCCGGTGCCGGGGGCAGCGGGCTTCAGGACCACCTTGCCGGCGCCGAACTCGCCCACGATCTCATGGGGGATGGTGTCTCCGTGGAGGCTGATTTTCGTCAAATGTTTCTTGGCGTCCTCAATGCCCTTGCGGATGGCGTCCGGAACCTCGGCGGCCTTGCCGATGCCAAAGCCCACCGTACCGTTGCCGTCACCGACCACGACCAGCGCGGAGAATTTCATCACGCGGCCGCCCTTAACGGTTTTGGAAACGCGGTTGATAGAGACCACGCGCTCTTGCATATCCAGAGTGGATGCGTCCATGTTGCTAGCCAAATTCGTGTTCCTCCTTACTTAGAAGTTGAGGCCGCCCTCGCGGGCGCCTTCGGCCAGCTCTCTGACGCGGCCGTGGAAAATATAGCCTCCGCGATCGAACACCACCGTGGTGATGCCTTTCTCAATAGCGCGCTGTGCGACCATTTTGCCGACCTCGCGGGCCGCGGCCTTGTTGCCGCCGTTGCCTTCAAAGCTCTTATCCAGCGTGGAAGCGGAGCAGAGGGTGTGCCCGGTGGTGTCATCGATGATCTGGGCGTAAATGTTCGCAGAGGAGCGGAACACATTGAGCCTGGGCCGTTCGGCCGTGCCCGCGATCTTGCCGCGCACTCTCTTGTGCCGACGGAGACGGGCTTTGTTTGTATCGGGTTTATTGACCATTTCTTCTCACTCCTTCTCCTTTACTTCGCGCCCTTGCCGGCCTTGCCTTCCTTATGCCGGACATATTCGCCCTGGTAACGGATGCCCTTGCCCTTATAGGGTTCCGGCGGCCGCTTGCCGCGGACTTCGGCCGCAAACTGGCCGACCTTCTGCTTGTCGATGCCGGAGATGACGATGGTGTTGGGGTTGGGTGCATCGATCTTGATGTCCTCGTTATCGGACACGATGACCTGATGGGAATATCCCAGGTTCATGACCAGATCCTTGCCCTGCTTCTGGACACGGTATCCGACGCCCTGCACCTCCAAGGTCTTGGAGAAGCCTTCGGTGACACCGACCACCATGTTGTGCACCAGGGTACGGGTCAGCCCATGGAGCGCCCGGCTGGTCTTTTCATCGTCGGGCCGGGTGACCAGCACCTCGCTGCCCTCCACCTGGATGTTCATCCGGGGATTGAAGGTCTGGGTGAGAGAGCCCTTGGGGCCCTTTACAGTGACTTCGCTGCCGTGGATAGATACTTCCACGCCGGCGGGAATATTTACGGGTTTTCTTCCAATTCTCGACATTTCGTCGCGCCCCCCTTTCTTTTACCAGATAAACGCCAGCACTTCGCCGCCGACGTTCTCTTTTCTGGCCGCACGGTCCGTCATGATGCCCTTGGAGGTGGAGACGATGGCCACGCCCAGGCCCTTCATGACTTTCGGCAGCTCTTCCACGCTGGAGTAGATGCGCAGGCCGGGCTTGGAAACCCGCTTGAGCCCCTTGATCACAGGGGTCTTGCCCTCAGCATACTTCAGAGTGATGGTGATGATGCCCTGCTTGCCGTCCTGCCGAACCGTAAAGCCCTTGACATACCCTTCGTCCGCCAGGATCTGGCAGATGGCCTTCTTCACGTTGGAAGCAGGCACTTCGACGGTATCGTGCTTGGCAGACTGGGCATTGCGGATGCGCGTAAGCAGGTCGGCAATCGTATCAGTTACTTGCATGTCTAATGACCTCCTTATGGTTTTACCAGCTTGCCTTCTTCACACCAGGGATCTGTCCCTTGTAGGCAAGCTCGCGGAAGCAGATACGACAGATGCCGTACTTCCGAAGGTAGGCATGCGGCCTGCCGCAGATCTTACAGCGATTGTACTCGCGGGTGGAAAACTTCTGCGGTCTCTTCTGCTTGACTTTCAATGATGTCTTGGCCACGATGAATCCCTCCTTTTTACTTGGTGAACGGTGCGCCCATCAGCGTGAGCAGCTCGCGTGCTTCCTCATCGGTGTGCGCAGTAGAGACAAAGCAGATGTCCATGCCGCGGACCTTGTCTACCTTGTCATAGTCGATCTCAGGGAAGATCAGCTGCTCGCGGATGCCCATGTTGTAGTTGCCACGCCCGTCGAACGAGTTGAGGTTGATGCCGCGGAAGTCGCGGACACGGGGCAGCGCCACATTGAACAGGCGGTCCATGAACTCATACATGCGCTCGCCCCGCAGGGTCACCTTCACGCCGATGGGCATGCCCTCACGGACCTTAAAGTTCGCCACGCTCTTTTTGGCCTTGCAGACCACGGGCTTCTGTCCGGTAATGGCCGCCAGATCGCCGCTGATGGAATCGATGGCCTTGGCGTTGTCCTTGGCCTCGCCGGCGCCCACGTTGATCACGATCTTGTCCAGCTTCGGGATCTGCATCACGCTCTTGTAGCCGAATTTCTTCATCAGGGCGGGGGCCACTTCGCTCTTGTAGAAATCTTTCATTCTAGCCATTTTGTGTTTCCTCCTCCCTTACAGCGCCTCTCCGCACTTTTTGCAGACGCGTTCCTTGGTGCCGTCGGCCAGGATCTTGTGACCGACACGGGTGGGCTTGCCGCAACGGGGGCAGACCACCTGCACCTTGCAGGCATAGATGGCGCTCTCTGCACGGATGATGCCGCCGGGTTCGCCCATTCTGCGGGGCTTCACGTGCTTCTGCACGAAGTTGGCGTTCTCAATGATGACCTTGCCCTCTTTGGGGCTGACCTGCATGACCTTGCCCTGCTTGCCGCGGTCCTTGCCGGTGAGGATCACCACGTTGTCGCCGGTCTTTACATGGATCTTACTCATCCTGTTGCACCTCCATCAAAGCACTTCCGGGGCCAGCGACAGGATCTTCAGGTACTCCTTATCGCGCAGCTCGCGGGCCACGGGCCCAAAAATACGGGTGCCGCGGGGGTTCTTGTCGTCTCGGATGATGACGGCCGCGTTTTCGTCGAAGCGGATATACGTGCCGTCCTCCCGGCGCACGCCAGAGGAGGTCCTCACGATGACCGCCTTCACAACGTCGCCCTTCTTTACCACGCCGCCGGGGGCTGCCTTCTTCACAGAAGCCACCACCACGTCGCCGATATTGGCATACCTCCTGCCGGTACCGCCCAAAACGCGAATGCACATCAGCTCTTTCGCGCCGGTGTTGTCGGCAACCTTGAGGTAAGTCTGCTGTTGAATCACAGTTCCGTTCCTCCTTTGCTTAGCCGCTTACTTGGCCTTCTCGATGATCTCCACCAGGCGCCATCTCTTGTCCTTGGAAAGCGGGCGGGTCTCCATGATGCGGACGCGGTCACCCACGCTGCACTCGTTGTTTTCGTCATGGGCCTTGTGCTTCACAGTCCGCTTGATGACCTTGCCATACAGCGGGTGCTTCACACTGTCAGAAATGGCAACCACTACGGTCTTGTCCATCTTGTTGCTGACGACACGGCCGACAGCCGTTTTTCTCATGTTTCTCTCTTCGCTCACTGATGATATCCTCCCTTCCCTTAGGCGTTCCCGGCGCCGAGCTCGTTCTCGCGGAGTACCGTCTTGATCCGGGCGATATCCTTCTTCACGGCCGTGATACGCATGGGGTTCTCGAGCTGATTGATAGCGAGCTGGAAGCGCAGATTGAAAAGCTCCGCCTTGAGATCATTCAGCTTGCTCTGTAATTCTTGTTCGGACATTTCTCTGATTTCTGAAGCCTTCATCGTTTACGCCTCCGTTTCTTTAGAGATGATCTTGCACTTGATGGGCAGTTTGTTGGCGGCAAGCCGGAGCGCTTCCTTGGCGGTGGCCTCGTTGACGCCGCCCAGTTCGAACATCACGCGGCCGGGCTTGACCACGGCCACCCAGTACTCGGGCGCGCCTTTACCGGAGCCCATGCGGGTCTCGGCGGGTTTGGCGGTCACCGGCTTATCGGGGAAGATCTTGATCCACACCTTGCCGAAACGTTTGCAGTAACGGGTCATGGCCACACGGGCGGCTTCGATCTGATTCGAAGTGATCCACGCGGGCTCTGTGGCCTGCAGGCCGTAATCACCGTACGTGACCTTATTGCCGCGCAGGGCCTTGCCCTTCATGCGGCCTCTCTGTACTCTGCGGTACTTTACACGCTTGGGGAGTAACATTTATCTGCGTCCTCCTTCCCTGTTCTGACTGCCGCGGCGGTCCTGCCCACGGCGGTCGTCCCGGCGGCCGCGGTTTTCCCGGCGGTCGTCCCGGCGGCGATGCTCCCGGTTCTCTCGGTTGTCATTGAGCACTTCGCCCTTATAGAGCCAAACCTTTACGCCCACGCGGCCATAGGTGGTGTCGGCCTCGGCAAAGCCGTAGTCGATGTCCGCCCGGAGGGTCTGCAGGGGGATGGTGCCGTCATGATACGTCTCACTGCGGGCGATATCCGCACCGCCCAGACGGCCGGAGACCTGAGTCTTGATACCGCGGGCGCCCAGCCGCATGCTGCGGCCGATGCAGCCCTTCATGGCCCGGCGGAAGGAGATCCGGCGCTCCAGCTGAGAGGCGATGTTCTCCGCCACCAGCTGAGCGTTCAGGTCGGGCTGGCGGACCTCAACGATGTTGATGACCACCGGCTTGCCCAGCATCTGCTCACACTGCTGGCGCAGCTTCTCGATCTCGGTGCCGCCCTTGCCGATGACCAGGCCCGGCTTGGCGCAGTGGATGTGTACCCGCACCTTCGAGGCGTCGCGTTCGATCTCGATCTTCGGGATGCCTGCGGCATACAGCTGTTTCTTCAGCGTCTTGCGCAGGTTGTAATCCTGCACCAAGATGTCGCCGAATTCGCCGTCTTTGGCATACCAGCGGGAGTCCCAATCCTTGATGATACCCACGCGAAGACCGTGGGGATTAACTTTTTGTCCCATAATCTGCCTCCTTACCGCTTACTCTTTTTCCTTCACCACGATGGTCACGTGGGAAGTCCGTTTCAACACCCGGTACGCTCTGCCCTTGCTGGCCGCCCGGATCCGCTTCAGGATGGGACCGGGGGTGACATAGCACTGGGAAACATACAGACTGCTCTTGTCCATGTTGAAATTGTTTTCAGCGTTGGCCACGGCAGACTTCAGCAGCTTCTCCAGGTCTTCACAGGCGGCCTTGGGCGTATTGCGCAGAATCGCGGCGGCAAGGTCCACCGGCTTGTTGCGGATCAGATCGAGCACGAGACCGACCTTGCGAGGGGAGATACGGGTGTAGTTCAGTGTTGCTTTCGCTTCCATTGTTCCTGCTCTCCTTTCCTTACTTGCCTGTCTTCGAGCCCGAGTGGCCCTTAAAGGTACGCGTGGGGGCAAACTCGCCCAGCTTGTGGCCCACCATGTCCTCCGTGATATACACCGGCACATGCTTGCGGCCGTCGTGGACCGCGATGGTATGACCGACGAAATCCGGGAAGATCATAGAGGCCCGACTCCAAGTCCGGACGATCTTCTTCTCGCCCGACTCGTTCATCGCCTGGATCCTCTTCAACAGCACGGGCTGTACAAAGGGTCCCTTTTTCAAACTTCTGCTCATGTGTCTCGAAACTCCTTTCCCGTGCGGTTATTTGCCGTTTCTGCGTCTTACGATATACTTATCGCTGCGGTTGTGAGGCTTCCGGGTCTTGTACCCCAGGGCGGGCTTGCCCCATGGGGTGACAGGTCCGGGCCGGCCAACGGGGCTCTTGCCCTCGCCGCCGCCGTGCGGGTGGTCGTTGGGGTTCATGACGGAGCCACGAACGGTGGGCCGCCAGCCCATGTGACGCTTTCTGCCGGCTTTGCCGATCTTCATGTTCTCATGGTCGATGTTGCTGACCTGGCCGATACAGGCCATGCAGTTTTCCCGCACATTGCGCAGCTCTCCGGAAGGCAGACGCAACAGCGCCATGCCATTCTCTTTGGCCATCAGCTGGGCCATGATGCCGGCGGCCCGGGCCAGCTGGGCGCCCTTACCGGGATAGAGCTCTACGTTGTGTACAAAGGTACCCACGGGAATACTCTTGAGGGGCAGCGCGTTGCCGGGCTTGATATCTACATTTTCACCGGAAACGACCTTATCTCCCACTTTGAGTCCGTTGGGAGCCAGGATATAGCGCTTTTCGCCATCCTCATACTGGACCAGCGCGATGAACGCGGACCGGTTGGGATCGTACTCGATGGACAGCACTGTGGCGTCCATATCGTGCTTCTGCCGCTTGAAATCGATGATGCGATACTTCTTGCGGTTGCCGCCGCCCCGATGACGGACGGTGATCGTGCCGTAGCTGTTGCGGCCGGCATGCTTATTCAGCGGAGCCAGCAGGCTCTTCTCCGGGCCGTCCTTGGAAAGGGCGGTATAGTCCGTGACGGACATATTCCGCCTTGCCGCAGTAGTCGGCTTATAGTTTTTGATTGCCATGTGGGTTTCACTCTCCTATTCGGCTTTGCGGGGATTGGCCTTCCCCATTCTTGCCCATGCTCGTAAGGTTCAAGCTGCGGGGCTGTGCCCCGGGGCGAAACGGTTTAGACCATGCTCTCGAAGAACTCGATGGTCTTGCTGTCCTGAGTCAGGGTGACGACAGCCTTTTTCCAGCTTCTGGTATAGCCCTGGTTGCGGCCCTGCCGGCGCATTCTGCCCCTTACATGGAGGGTGTTCACCTTGCTGACCTTCACGTCGAAAAGCTCCTCCACCGCCCTGGCGATGTCGATCTTGCTGGAGCTCTTGTTCACTTCAAAGGTGTACTTCTTTTCGCTGTTGCCTTCCATCGTCTTTTCAGTGATGATGGGGCGGATGATGATATCCTGAGCGCTCATCACGCATACACCTCCTCGATTTTTGCCACGGCATTCTTCACGACGATGAATTTATCGGCATTGAGGATGTCGTAGACGTTGAGCGTATTGACCTGGGCGGTCTTCACGCCGGGGATGTTCCTGGCAGAGACGATCACCTGCTCATCCACGCTGTCCAGAACAATGAGGGCCTTCTTCTCGCTGCCCACCGCCTTGAGCATATCGGCAATGGTCTTGGTCTTGTATCCTTCTACGGAGATGGCGTCGATGACGATCATCTCGTTGTCCTGCACCTTCGAGGAGAGGGCCGACTTCATGGCCAGCCGACGGACCTTGCGGTTCAGCGCGTACCGGTACTCCCGAGGCTTCGGCGCGAACACGATGCCGCCATGGGTCCACTGGGGAGCGCGGGTGCTGCCTTGACGGGCACGGCCGGAGCCCTTCTGGCTCCAGGGCTTCCGTCCACCGCCGGAGACCTCAGCGCGGGTCAGAGCGGACTGAGTGCCCTGGCGCTGATTGGCCAAGTAATTTTTGACCATATCGTTCATGACAGAGACATTGGGGGTGATGCCGAACACGGTCTCGCTGAGCTCCTGCTCGCCCACCTGCTTGCCCTGCATATCCAAAACTGCTACTTTAGGCATTCTGCTTCCTCCTTCCCTTACGCTTTCACACTGTTGCGGATGACCACGATGCCGCCGTTGGGGCCGGGGATGGCGCCCTTAAGGGCGATGAGGTTGTTTTCCGCATCTACCTTGGCAACGGTGAGATTCTGCACCGTCACGGTCTCGGCGCCCATATGGCCCGCCATTTTCAGTCCCTTCCACACACGGGAAGGATCGGAAATGGCACCGTTGGAGCCGCCATGACGGACCACAGGGCCGCTGCCGTGGCTTTCTTTCAAGCGATGGAAATGCCAGCGCTTGATGACGCCCTGATAGCCCTTGCCCTTGCTGGTACCCGTGACATCGACCCGCTCTCCGGCCTCAAATATGTCCGCCTTGATCAGGTCGCCCACATTCAGCCCGGAGATATCCTCCAGCCGCAGTTCCCGCAGGACCTTTTTCGGGGCGGTGCCGCCCTTGTCGAAATGGCCCTTCAGGGGCTTGGTGAGCCGCTGGGGCTTCTGGTCCCCAAAGCCCACCTGTACGGCCTCATAGCCGTCATTCTCGGTGGTCTTCTTCTGCGTTACGACGCAGGGCCCGGCCTCCACTACGGTTACCGGGATCACCTTGCCCTTTTCATCGAAGATCTGCGTCATGCCGATCTTCTTGCCGATGATTCCTTTTTTCATGTTTTGGTTTTTCCTCCTTACAGGTTATTGGTTGGGCTTTTTCCCAACTTGACCCTCTGTCTCGGTAGGTTGAGGTTACCGAACGACCAACCTGTTACAGCTTGATCTCGATCTCAACGCCGGCAGGGAGTTCCAGGCCCATCAACGCCTCAACGGTCTTGTTGCTGGGTCTGAGGATGTCGATCAGTCTCTTGTGGGTGCGCTGCTCGAACTGCTCGCGGCTGTCCTTGTACTTGTGCACAGCCCGGAGAATGGTGATGATCTCCTTCTCGGTGGGCAGCGGCACAGGCCCGGACACGCGGGCGCCGGTGCGCTTGGCAGTGGCCACGATCTTCTCGGCGGACTGGTCCACCAGCTGATGATCGTACCCCTTGATCCTGATCCTGATTTTTTCCTTGACTGCCATGTTTGTCGCCTCCTGTTCAAATGGTTGGCGGGCTTCATGGGTTTTCTTCCCACTGACCCGGGTGTTTCGCCCCGGGGCATCAAAAAACCGAAATCCGCGCACGGATTCCGGGACTGGGTTCTACCCATTCGCATCCTCTGCAAAAGAGCGTACAGTGGGCCTTCCGGGCACGCCCGGCGGTTCCGGCTCCTTGCAGATTCTTTCGCCCGGTTTAAAATCGGACATACTCCACGGAAAAACCGACCCTTGTATCGGGTCGCAACCTCCCGCTTCATCGCATATCTGCAGTCACGCTCGATTATATTACCACATTCCCTCCGGATTTGCAAGCCTTTGGAAAAATATTTTTTGAAAGTTCAATCCCCTAGCGGTATTCTAAATAAAGCACGCTACATGTGGTGTATTTTAGAACTTTTTCGGTCGGATCTCTTCCAGCATATATCGGGCAAAATCCTGGGCGACACCGGGATCGGCAACCATTTTTCCATCTCCGACATATGCCTGTACAGCGGCTCCCACCCAATCTGAAAAATGCTCGGGAAGGTTTTGCAGCGCCCAGGATCCGCCTTCTTTTTTGGAAAGCACGGCCCCTTCCCGAACAAAAGCCAGCACCCGGCAAAGATTCAGCGTCAGATATACCGGGTCCGACCAGATCTCCGCCTCGGCATTCCCTACATCATAGAGCAGGCTGTCCAGATAGGCCTCCTTGGGGACCGGTCCGAACACCTCGGCAGCCGGAGGGCCCCACAGAGCGATCCCAAACCGCCGAACGATCATAAAATGCGCAGCAAGGTCTCGGTCCGTCCCCACAAGGACGTCCAGGTATCGTTCTGCGTCCCGCAGGGCCAGCTCCAGATGACTGGGCGAGAAATGAAACTCATAGGGAGTGGGATATTGAAACGGGTCACATACCTGCCGCCGCACCACGCTCAGCTCCAGTCCTTTGGGCGGAGCCTGTGAATTGAGTTTCAGCAAGGTCTGTAGAAAAGCCCGCTTTTGGGCCCTTTCGGGAGCGGTATCGGTGACCAGCAGCAGATCCAGGTCACTGGTTTTGGGGTTAAAGCAGCCCATCGCCGCCGACCCGTGCAAATAGACGCCTATGAGATCGTCCCCAAACAGAGCCCTGCTGGTGGCCGTGAGGCGGTCCAGCAGGGCTTCAAAGCCTTCGATCATTTCTGCTCCTCCGCCAACAGAGCAGCCGTTCCGGCACGGGCGGCGGCCTTGTTGCCCTTTGCCTGCTCCGGTGCCGCAACCGGCAAAAAGCCTTCAAAAATACACAAGCTGTTCAGCGCTTTGGCCTGCTCATACTGCTCTTTGGTCCGCAGAGTCCAGCTGACCTCCTGCATGCCAAAGAGTCCCTTGGCCAGCACCAGCGAAGCCACATTTCGGGAACGGATGTCGTATGCCTCGAAATGGGGCCGGGTGTGGAAATTGGAAAGCATGTTTCGGGCGCAGAACGCGTGGAACGCGGACAGCCCGTTCTCGCTCTTTTTCATATGGTACATCAGCTGCCCGCGAATGATCTCCGGACGGTTCTTCCTAAACCACCGGACGATCCGGGGATCGAAAGATTCCACACAATAGGACCCCGTATATCCCTGAAGTTCCCGCATCACCAGCGTGCACAACTTATCAGTATGATTGGAATAGCCCTTGAGCTCCACGATCATGGGCGTTTTGCCGTCCATGATCTTTAAGACGTCGGAAAACAGCGGAATCTTCTGGTCCGTCCCAAAGAGGAACCGTTCCCGCAGTTCTTCCAGGGTGAGATCGGCCACCGCCACCTCTTCGCCGCAGCTGCGCTTCAAGGTGCCGTCGTGGTGGACCACCACACGGTCATCTTTGGTCAGCTGCAAGTCCAGTTCGATACCGAATCCATGCTCCACGGCCAGTTTGAAAGCCAGCTCCGAGTTTTCCGGCACACCGTTTTTTAAATCATGCAGTCCCCGATGGGCATAATCGAACTGCTTCAGTTCGCTGAAATCGGCGCCCTTTCCCGGTGCAATGGCCCACAGCCAGCCCAAGAAGATCACCAATATCATTCCAATACCGATCCCCACCCAAATCATCCTGCGCACCCCTTTCGGTTTTTGTTCTTTTATCATAACCCCTGTTTCGGTTTTTTTCAAGACCGCAGACCAGTTTTTTATTGACCCCAATGAATGCGGGTGTTACAATCACCATAGACCGCTACTTTTCTCCAGGAGGCATTTCCATGAAATTTACCAAAGGCTATTGGCTCAACCTGCCTGGCGTTGAAAACGCCGACTGTGTACAGATCCGTGAAGCGCGGGTCGAGGAAGACCGAGTCTATCTGTACGCCGTTCCCTACCCCCAAGACGAGCGGGCCATGGGCGGCCCCGTGCTGGAGATCTTCATTTCTTCGCCCCGTCCGGACGTTTTCCGGACCGTTGTCTATCACTTTATGGGCAGTGCCCGGAAAGAACCGGCATTCGAGCTGGAATGCGTCCCTGGCGCCTTACAGGTCACCGAAGAGGAGGACGGCCTGACGCTGCAGAGCGGGCGTACCCAGCTGAAAATCACCAAAAGCCCTGCTTCTTTCACTTATTATTATGACGGCAAATTCCTGACCAGAGTAGGAGACCGTTTTGGTCACGCCATGCTGAGCACCCTGAAAACGCCCGAAGGCCCTTTCATGCGCGCACAACTGGATTTGCAGCTGGATGAGAAGGTCTATGGCTTCGGAGAACGCTTCACCCCGTTTGTAAAGAACGGTCAGGTCATCGATATCTGGAACGAGGACGGCGGCACCTGCTCGGAGATCTCTTACAAAAACATCCCCTTCTACATGACCAATAAGGGTTATGGTGTGCTGGTCAATTCTTCCGACCGTGTGTCTTTCGAAGTGTGCTCTGAGGTGGTGACCCGGGTGCAGTTCTCGGTCCCCGGAGAAAAGCTGGACTTCATGGTGATCGGCGGCGGCAACGGAAAAACCGTGCTGGAAAACTATACCGCCTTGGCCGGCCTGCCTGCGCTGCCTCCCGCCTGGACCTTTGGGCTGTGGCTGTCCACCTCCTTCACCACCCGGTACGACGAGGAGACCGTCACTCGCTTTGTAGATGGCATGCTGGAGCGCGGCATTCCGCTGCATGTGTTCCATTTCGACTGCTACTGGATGCGTGAAAACGAATGGTGCAACTTCCACTGGGACGAAGCTCAGTTCTCCGACGTGCCCGGCATGCTGGCCCGTCTCAAAGAGAAGAAAGGCCTGCACATTTGTGTGTGGATCAACCCCTACATAGGCCAAAAATCCCCGCTGTTCAAGGAGGCCGCTCAGGCCGGATATCTGCTCCATCGGCCTAACGGGGACATCTGGCAGTGGGACCTGTGGCAGGCAGGTATGGGGATCGTGGATTTTACCAATCCGGATGCATGGCGCTGGTATCAGGATCAGCTGCGGGCTCTGCTGGATATGGGCGTGGACTGCTTTAAGACGGACTTTGGTGAACGCATTCCCACAGACGTCATGTACTTTGACGGCAGCGATCCTCAATCCATGCACAACTACTACACATACCTCTACAACAAGTGCGTTTTTGAGCTACTGGAAAAATACAAGGGCAAAAACGGCGCCTGTCTGTTCGCACGCAGCGCTACGGTGGGCGGCCAGAAATTCCCGGTCCACTGGGGCGGTGACTGCTCTTCTAACTACCTATCCATGGGCGAGTCCCTCCGGGCGGGACTTTCCCTGACCCTGTCCGGCTTTGGCTTCTGGAGCCACGACATCTCCGGGTTCGAGGGCACTGCGCCGGATCACGTCTACAAGCGGTGGGCGGCCTTCGGCCTGTTGTCCACCCATTCCCGGCTCCACGGTTCCAATTCTTACCGGGTCCCCTGGCTTTTCGGCGATGAGGCAGTTGACGTGCTGCGCAAATTCACCGCCCTCAAGTGTACCCTGATGCCCTATCTGTACACCGCTGCAGTGCAGACCCACCGAACCGGCATCCCATCGATGCGGGCCATGGTGCTGGAATTCCCGGAGGAGATCCCCTGCGCTGATCTGGACCGGCAGTACATGCTGGGGGACCGTCTGCTGGTGGCACCGGTGTTTTCGGAATCCGGAGACGTGGACTTCTATCTGCCTCAGGGCACCTGGACCCATCTGTTGGACAACCACGTCGTGGAAGGCGGCCACTGGATCCATGAGGTCCACGATTTCATGAGCCTGCCCCTGATGGCCCGTGAGAACACCATCCTACCCGTTGGCGCAGATGACCGGAATGTCGAGTACGACTACGGTCAGGGACTGACCCTGCACGTGTTTGCCCTAAAAGATACCGCCTCCACGCTGGTCTGCGACCGTTTGGGCAATGATCTGCTCTCGGTCACGGGAAGCAACCAGTCCGGTACAGTGACCTTTACGTTCGCGGCCAAGGGGCCTGTGGAGAACCTGTCCATCCTGATGCGCAACGTACCGGATGTCCGGGACTTGACCGGCGCTCAGGCAAAAATCCATCCGCTGGGCACGCTGTTACAGGTAAACCCCGAACTCTCCGACGTGACTTTCGCACTGTGAACTTTTCCAGCAAAACGGAGGCTCCCTCGTGGGAGCCTCCTCTCTTACTTCCCTGCAGATGGGAACAGGAAAAGCATCTTGGAGAAAGCAAAAACGGACAGGACAAAAACGGGGACGTGCGGTATGATACCTACAGAAGAATTCTTCCGGCAAAACAGAAAGGAGGGACCGCGGTGGACTGGCTTCAAACGGTGCGGCAGGCGGTGGATTTCATCGAAGCGCATCTCATGGAGGACATCACCGTGTCGGACGCGGCGCGGGCGGTGTTTCTCTCCCCGTTTTACTTTTCCCGTGGGTTCACGGCGATCTCCGGGTACACCGTCGGCGAATACATTCGATGCAGACGACTGTATTTGGCTGCCCTACAACTGGTGCGCACCGATGCCCGTGTGATCGATGTAGCGCTGACATTCGGCTATGACAGCCCGGAAAGCTTCACCAAGGCGTTCCGACGGCAGTTTAGCGCTACACCGGCTCAGGTACGCCGCACCGGACGAATCCCCCACCCGTTTCTTCCGCTCACCATTTCAAAACACGTGCAAGGAGGCACAAAGATGGACGTACGAATCGAAAAGAAAGAGGAGTTCCAGCTGGTAGGCGTTTCCCGCCGTTTCCAAAATGAAACAGGCTACCGGGACATTCCCGCCTGGTGGGACGAGCTGAACGAAAAGGCAAAGACCGATCCGGCCATCCGGTCCCTGGGGCAGATTGCAGTCTGTATGGACGACAACGGAAACCAGGATTTCGCCTACTGGGTTACCCGGCCCTATACCGGCGGTGAGGTTCTAGAAGGACAGGCAGTGCTGACGGTGGCGCCCCATACCTGGGCAGTGTTCACCTGCACCGGTCCGCTTCCCGGCGCGATGCAGACCGTCAATACACAGATCTTTGCCACCTGGCTGCCGGAAAGCGAGCAGTGGGAGTTGGAGGAAAGCCTGACGGTGGAAAACTATCTTCCCGGCGACATGAGCGCTCCGGACTACAAAAGTGAGATCTGGCTGCCGGTAAAGCCATGCTCTGAAAAAACTGCGTAAATCAGCAGAACGCTCCTATGGAACCATCATAAAGAACTAAACAAAAAAGCGGGGGACACGAAATCGTGTCCCCCGTCCACATGTGTCACGAACCCGGTGTAGCCGCCTTTGCCAGCAGCACCAGATCCTGGGCAGACAAGGCCCCGTCGTCGTTGAGGTCCGCAGCGCGGGTGAAAACATCGTCCACCGGGAACTGTTCCAACACCCAGTCCAGTCCCGTGCGGACATCCGCCCTGGTCACAGATCCGGAACCGTTGCAGTCTCCGGGGACCACCAGGGGCCAGTCATCCATGAACATACCTGTAGCCAAAGTTCCCCAGGTCAGGGGATTGCCCCGAGCGTCGGTGATCTGTACGGCTTGAGGCCACATCATCTGTCGGAGATCGCTGACCGTGGTGCCCGCCGGGACTAAAAAGTATTCCCCGGAGGGGCCGCCGGGAAAGTCCGGCTCTGGCGGAAAAGAAGGTCCGGGAGACGGGGAGATCGAGGGATCCGGCGTCGGGGTAGGCGTAGGGCTCGGTGTGGGCTCCAACTTGGGGATAAAGGTCTCTCCAAAAGCGGCGAACCGGAAGTGCCCGTTCTGGAGCAGCAGCGCCCCGGCGGGACACAAAGCCACCGGCGCGGCACTGAGCGTCACAGATCCCAGAGATTTTCCCTGGGGGTCGGTGCAGGTGACGGTAGATCCCGATGCTGCGTAGAACCGTCCTGCATCATCCAAGCAGAAGTAGGAGGGCTCGCCCTCCGGAGTATATAGGGTGGAGAGTCCAGAATCAGAGAGTCGGCATACTTCCAGGTCCACCGTAAGGCACGTGCCATCTGCAGCAATGCGGCCCATGGGCTCAGAACCGGAAATGCTCTTTCCTCCCAGGTAGAGCTGCCCACCGGCCGCCACCACAGGCTGCCCCAACACCTCCGCCTGCAGGAAGGTGATGCGACTGCCATAGTTGCGGGCGGCACTGCCGGCCGGATCGGTAGCCAAGGTGGTGCTCTGATTGCTGAGCACCCCGTACACTGTCCCCGCTGCAGAGATATCCCACAGCGTCACCCGGTCTGTGCTCCAGCCCGACACTGTGCGGGTCCCGCCGCCCAGCTGGTGGATGGTGAAGGTATCGGTCAGCTCCTGCAGATACAGGTCCTCCCCTACCGCCCGGGCAGAGAGGATGGGATAGGGCAGGCTCTCCTGCCGGGTGACCCGGCCGGTGGCGTCCAGGCAATAGGCCTGCGCGGAATCGCTTTCCGAAAAGGCCAGCCAGATCCGGTCACCCGCCTGCTGGAAAAAGAGAGTCCGCCGCTGATAGCCGGCCGGTTGTTCGCAGATCTCTGTTTCGTCGGCAGCCGCTGGGATAGACCCTGACCACAAGGCGGTCAGGAGAACGGTCCAAGCGACAGCAGCGGCCACGACCTTTTGAACTTTCTGAGAAAGGGAACGCACAAAATGACCTCCTGTCCGATCAGATCCATCCGTTTGGCGAAGCTGTTTGCTGGGTCTCGGTCTCATCCGGTTTCCGGACATCCGTCCAAACCGGATGGGACCTTCTTTTATTTTAGTACAAATTCCGACAAAAAGCAACAGGAATCCAAAACCTGCACTGCCTTTTGGAAACTAATCTCGGGGAGGGGCAGGTGCACCTCACCCAGTGTGCAGCGCATGACCGAATCTTTTACCCGTCCATGCGCTCGATCTTGAAGATGACCGGCCGGGTGCCGTCGTTGCAGCAGGCGATCATCATCTTCTCGTCATTGGTCCATCCCCGCATGATAGACCCGCCCTGCAGCGCGGCATACACATACCGGCTAATGGCGTCCCAGGCTTCCATGCAAAAATGCCCCTCGTTCATCGTGTTGAAGCCGTGTCCATCGAAGATGAACTCCTGTCCGACTTCAAACATCCCGCAGGGCCCCGACTTGGGGTCAGCCAGATACTGTTCCTGCAGATCCGTAAAACATTTTTTGTCGATGACAGTCACTTTGACCTTTGCCATTGAGAGATTCTCCTCTACTTCGTGTACTTTGCGTTGCGCTCGTCTCGGATGACGCCGCTCCAGTTGAGGCCGAAGCCGAAGTCGTACGTATTCCCACAGGCATCGGTATAGGGGATCATATCGAACGCCACATCCTCGAACTGCGCCTCTACAGTATCCATATCCCGGGGCAACTGACACGGCAGCAGCCCGCTGGGCTCTGCTTTGCCGGTGATCAGATCCAGCAAAGCCTGTGCCTGCACGCCAAAGTGCACCAAAATCCCGTCTGCCGCCGCTTCAAACTCCGCCGGCACAACAGGGTTGCTCAACTGGGCCAGCACCACCACCGGCCGGTCGCCCATGCGCGCCTTGGTGTCCAAAATGGCCTCCAGATCGCTCTCATTGGCCGCCTTCACGGTCTTGCCTCGATAGCCCCGATCGGTGAAGTCTTCATAGGGATCACCACCAGCGATGCTGTGTTCACGGGCATGGACAGCGGTATACGGCCGGTACTGCAGGCTCACTGGCAGATACCCGTTCCCACCTGCCTCCCGGTCCTGAGGAGAATACGGGTTGGTCACAGGGCTGTCGATAAACACAAGCCCCACGTCTGCTTCTTCAGGCGTATCCACCACCGTAAAATACTTTTCCAACAGGTTCCGGGGCACGGCTTCGTAATCGCGAGCGGGTTCCGGGGTGCGGAAAAATGCAGGCTTCGCATCCATATGCCGCATGGGCACGTAGACCTTGATGCCCGGTCGGTCGAGCGGCAGCAGGCTGTCCTTGTTCTTGACCAGCACCACAGACCGCAGCTGCGCCTCATATCCGGCACGGCAATATGCCTCGTTGCCGACCACCCGGGCACTCTCCTCGGGATCCAGATAGGGATTTTCGAACAGCCCGCACCGGAAGCTGTTTTTGAGCAGCCGCACGGCGGATTCTTCGAACCGCTTGCGCATCGTTTCCTCCCCGTACTGTTCGCAGCCCAGCCGGTATGCCTCCAGAACCGGTGCGGCATCGGCATTGCCGCCGAACTGGTCCACTCCGTTCATGATGATCCGCAGGTGGCGCTCCGCCTCGGTCATGTCCTCCACGCCCCAGCAGCGGGAATTGAACCCTTCCACGCCTTCGCCGTGGTCTCCGGTGATCCCCCAGTCCGTGCACACCACCCCGTCATAGCCGTACTTTTCCCGGAGCAGGTCATGGATCATGTATTTGCTGTAGGAATTTCCCACGTTCTCCCCATGTACCGGATCCTGTCCCCAGGAAACGGAATAATAGGGCATCACGGCCGCAGCGGTCCGGGTGGGTCCGTCCAGTTTGAAAGCCCCTTCCAGGAACGGCTTTTGGTGTTCCGCAAAGTTGTTTCCCGGATAGACCGCGTATTTCCCCCAGGCATAATGGGCGTCCCGGCCGCCTTCACAGGCGCCGCCGCCGGGCCAGTGCTTGGCCATGGCGTTGACGCTGTCCTTCCCCCAGCCGTCTTCTTTGCCCACAGTGGTCTGCATCCCGTCACAGTACGCCCGGGCCATATCCGCTGCCAAACGGGTATTTTCGCCAAAGGTATCCGCCCAACGCATCCAGCGCGGTTCTGTGGCCAGGTCGATCTGCGGAGACAGCGCCGTGGCAATGCCCAGCGCACGGTATTCTTTGGAGGCGATCTCAGCAAACTGCCGGCACAGCTCCGGCGAGAATGTGGCGGACATGCCCATCCCCTCCGGCCATTTGGATACGTCGCTGCCGGCGCCCATCTTGTATTCCGCTCCGGAGGCCGACGCTCCGTGGCGCGGATCGCTGCTGGTATTCACGGGCACGCCCAGAGAGAGGCTTTCCGCCTTGGCCTGCAGTTCATTGTTCCACCGGGCAGCTACTTGGGCATTTTCCATGCGTGTCGCCAAAATATGCCGAATGTTGTCGTTCTCCAGCAGCTTTTTCTGCTGGTCCGTCAGCGCCCAGGGCTGCTCTCCGCTTTCCTCCAGGGTCTTGCCGTCTCCGTATGTCCCCGGGAAGGGGCCAAACGGCACCGCAGGCACCATCTGGTGGGGCGAATAGAGCATCAGTCCGGCGATCTCCTCCACAGTGAGCCGGGCAGCCAGGTCTTTGGCGCGTTCCTCGGCAGGCAGCCGCCAATCCTCATAGGGCAGCAGGGTACCGGTCTTGGCCAGATCCTTGAAAAACAGTCCGTCCTGCTCCAAGACTCCCACGCCAGAACCTTCCGCCAGACCCAGGGTAGGTCCATTGGGATTTTCGATCCAGTACACACGTCCGTCTTTGGACAGTTTCTTGTTCATTTTCCGTCACCTTTCTTCTTGAGATTTGGATGAAAAAGCCCGGCAGGGTGCACTGCCCCAGATTATACAGACAGCACAAAAAAGCCTCTAAGCAGGAAATATGAAGATTTAAGCGGAGTGGCGC
>CANRPD010000022.1 GCA_947632385.1 uncultured Clostridia bacterium
CCCGCCGCCGCGGCCGGGCTGCGCCCGGCCCGGCCTTCCCCGCAGGGGAAGGCCGCCCGCGCCCCCCGCGGGGGCGCGGGCGGCGGCGGAAAGTCGGGTCCTTTGCTCCGTGCGGGCGGGCCGCCCACCGGCCAAGCTCCCGGCCGAGCCCACCGGCGGCCTGCCGCCTGACCGGGGGACCAGGAGGCTCGCTCCCTGCCGGAACCGGCGCCCGGTGCAGGGCCGGAACCGCCCGATTTTGCTCCCACCAAATTGCAGAAATTGTCAAAAAATGAGGGCCGGTTTTTCCCGGCATTCCGGGAAAAATCGAAGATGTTTCACGTGAAACATGCCACAAAAGATGGAAAGGTCACGCCGGTTTTCCCGCCCCCAGGGGGTGCTTGACGATGGTGCCGCCGTGGCGGGGGTAGGCCTTGGGGGTGAAGGCCCGCTTCTGCACGGAGAGGAGGACCCGCTCCCCTGCGGTGGGCAGGGCGAACCGGTGCACCTGGGCCCGCTCGCCCCCCAACAGGGCCAGGGCGGGGCCGGCGGCGGTGAGCTCCTCTTCGGCGCCGGGGCCCTTCATGGCCCAGAAGAAGCCCTTCATTTTGACGAGGGGCAGGCAGTATTCCGCTAAAACGGGCAGGGGCGCCACGGCCCGGGCGGTGGCCACGTCGAACTGCTCCCGGAAGGCGGGGAGGCGGCCGGCCTCCTCGGCCCGCTTGTGCACCGTCTCCGCGGGCAGGCCCAGGGCGGCGCAGAGCTCCGTCAAAAAAGCGAGGCGCTTATTGGAGCCGTCCAGCAGGGTCAGGCGGATGTCGGGGCGGAGGATCTTCACCGGGACGCCGGGAAAGCCCGCCCCTGTGCCCACGTCGATGAGCCGGGCGCCTTCCTTCAGCGGGCAGAAGGCCAGGAGGCTGATGCTGTCCAGAAAGTGCTTTTCCGCCACCTGGGCGGGTTCGGTGATGGCGGTGAGGTTCAGCCTTTCGTTCCAGTCCAGCAGCAGCTCCAGGTAGCGCTGGAACCGGTCCAGCTGCTCGCCGGTGAGCCGCAGGCCCAGGGCCTGGGCGCTGGTTTTCAGGCCGGGACGGATGTCTTCCATGGGGATGCTCCTCTCTGTCAAGGGGTTGGTGCAGGGCAGGGGGCCGGGGCCGCCCCCACATGAGCGGTGGGCACCGGCCCCCGCCGCCGCAGGCCCGCGCCCCCCAAGGGGCGCGGGCCGTCCGCCCCTGCGGGGCGGGCGGCCGGGCGCAGCCCGGCGCGGCGGCGGGGAGGTCGGGAGACCGCTCCCTCTCGGCGGGCCGCAGACCGGGACCCGGCCGGGGGCGGCCTTCACGGCCGGGCGGCGGCTAAATAGATCAGCAGCACGGAGATGTCCGCCGGGCTGACCCCGGAGATGCGGCCCGCCTGGCCCACGTTCTCCGGGCGGAGGGCCTGCAGCTTCTCCCGGGCCTCCAGCCGCAGGCCGGCGATGGCGCTGTAATCCAGGTCAGCGGGGAGGCGCTTTTGCTCCAGCCGGCGCATCTCCTCCACCTGGGCCTGCTGCTTTTTGATGTACCCCTCGTACTTGAGGGCGATCTCCACGCTCTCCAGCACGGCGGCGGGCAGCGGGGGCCGGGTGGGGTCCACCGGGGCCAGGTCGGCATAGGTGATCTGGGGCCGGCGGAGCAGGTCCGCCAGGCGGACGCCGGTGGTCACCGGGGCGGTGCCTTTGGCCGTGAGGATGGCGTTGAGGGCGTCCCCCGGGGGCAGCGAGGTGCGCTGGACCCGGCGGAGCTCCGCCTCCTTTTGGGCCTGCTTGCGGCAGAACTTCTCCCACCGGGCGTCGGAGATCAGGCCCAGCTCCCGGCCCAGGGGGGTCAGGCGCTCGTCGGCGTTGTCCTGGCGCAGGAGCAGCCGGTACTCGGAGCGGGAGGTCATCATGCGGTAGGGGTCGTTCACGCCCTTGGTGATCAAATCGTCGATGAGGGTGCCGATGTAGCTGGAGGCCCGGTCCAGGACGAACCGGGGCCGGCCCAGCACTTTGCGGGCGGCGTTGATCCCGGCGATAAGGCCCTGGGCGGCGGCCTCCTCATAGCCGGAGCTGCCGTTGAACTGCCCCGCGCCGTACAGCCCCGGCAGGTCCTTGAACTCCAGGGCGGGAGACAGGGCGGTGGGGTCGCAGCAGTCGTACTCGATGGCGTAGGCGCTGCGCATGATCTGGGCGTGCTCCAGGCCGGGGATGGTGTGGTAAAACGCCTGCTGGACCTCCTCCGGCAGGGAGGAGCTCATGCCCTGGAGGTACATCTCCTCGGTCTCCAGGCCGCAGGGCTCGATGAACAGCTGGTGGCGGCTGCGGTCCGGGAAGCGCACCATTTTGTCCTCGATGCTTGGGCAGTACCGGGGCCCGATGCCCTGGATCTCCCCGGCGTAGAGGGGGGAGCGGTCCAGGTTCTCCAGGATCACCCGGCGGGTCTCGTCGTTGGTCCAGGTGATGTGGCAGACCCGCTGGTTTTCCGGCGGGGTCTCGGTGTCGTAGGAAAAGGGGACCACGGGCTCGTCCCCGGGCTGGACCTCCAGGCCGGAAAAGTCGATGGAGGAACGCAGGACCCGGGCCGGGGTGCCGGTCTTGAACCGGCGCAGGGAGATGCCCAGCGCCCGCAGGGCGTCCGGCAAAAAGGCCGCCGGGAAGAGCCCGTCGGGCCCGCTGGGATAGGAGACCTCCCCCACGAAGACCTTGCCCCCCAGAAAGGTGCCGGTGCAGAGGATCACCGCCTCGGCGGCGTACACCGCCCCCAGCCGGGTGCTGACCTGCCAGCGGCCCTCCGCCGGCCGCAGGTCCACCACCTCCGCCTGGAGGAGGGACAGGCCGGGGGTCTGCTCCAGGGTGTGCTTCATGCGCCGGGAATAGGCGGTGCGGTCGATCTGGGCCCGGAGAGAGTGGACCGCCGGGCCTTTGCCCCGGTTGAGCATCCGGCTCTGGAGGGTGCAGGCGTCCGCGGCCCGGCCCATCTCCCCACCCAGGGCGTCGATCTCCCGGACCAGGTGGCCCTTGGCGGTGCCGCCGATGCTGGGGTTGCAGGGGCAGTTGCCCACGGCGTCCAGCTGGATGGTGAAGACGGTGGTGGGCACGCCCAGCCGGGCGGCGGCCAGGGCGGCCTCGATGCCGGCGTGGCCCGCGCCGATGACGGCCACGCCGGTCTCGCCGGCAAAATAGGTTTGCATGGAAATCCCTTCTGTTGCGATGAAAATACAAGATGTAGTGGATGATTAAGTAAAATGTTCTGGATATTGTGGATGAAACGCCGCGGGCGCGCGACCGGAGGGAGAGCGCCGGGCCGCCCGCAGTGCGGCGCCGGGTGAATACCCGGCAGCGCGGCGGGGGCTGGGAGGGGCTCAGTCTGGGGAAAGGCGCAGCAGCGCGCCGACCCGGCGGAGGACCGGCAGCTCCCGGCTGCAGATCAGGCGGCCCAGCGGGGTGCAGGCCCGGCGCTGGTATTCCGCCAGGGCTTCAGGGTAGGTCAGGCGCAGGGTGGACAGGTGGAAGTCCTGCTGCTCCTCCGGCGTTTGGTGGGTGGGGCCCCAGGAGAGGGCCCGGCAGAGGAAGTAGTGGTTGTGGTTGCGGCGGTGGATAAGGTGGTAGGCATCGTGGACCTGGGCAATCTCTCCCAGGACCTGGGTGCGGACGCCCAGCTCCTCCGAGAGCTCCCGATGGATGGCGGTCTCTAGGTCCTCCCCGGGCTCCACGCCGCCGCCGGCGGTCTCGATAAGGGTGGCCCGGCCGAAATCGTCGTCCCGGTCCACCCGGACAAAGTAGAAGAAGCCTGCGTCGTCGTAGACGATGGCCCGGGCGATCTGGCGGTCGTGGTCCAGGTAGGTGAAGGGCCACTGGGTGTCCGTGAGGGTGAGGGTGAGCGGAGGAAGATTTGAGATTTGAGGGTTCATAGAGGGCCTCCTGAATGCGGCTGTTGGGAAATGGAACGCTCTCCTGTTGCTGGCAACAATCAGCCTGCTACCGTTCGTACCGCGTGCCATGGGAAAGCAGGACCGCATCGGTCAATGCCAGGCGCAGGAGAACGGTATGTGGGTCCGAACAATCGGTATGCCCGTCGTCGATCCAGCTGGCAAAGGCCTGCTTCAGTTTTTCGGCCAGGGGACGGTTCGGTTCCGCACCAAACCAGCCCAAGCTTTCTCCTTGCGCGTGTGCGGTGAACCAATCCCCCGCGATGGCCACCGTGGGGTTGGCTTGCATGTGCCGCATCTTATTGGAGAGCGCATGGGTGATGACATAAAAGGAACCGTTCTCCTAATAGGCGTTGACCGAGCGCACATAGGGAACTCCGTGCTCTACCGTCGCCAAAGAGAGGACCGTATCTTTGCCAAAGCGCTCCTGCATGATGCGTTCAGCCTGTTCGTTCCATGGCAGGGTCTTGCTCCTCCTCAAATGAAATCAACCGAAAGGAAAAACTATTTGCCTACGCAGAACTGTTCGAAGACGCGGTCCACCACTTCCTCGGAGACCAGGCGGCCGGTGAGGGCATACAGGGCGGACAGGGCTTCCTCCACGCAGACGGTGGCGGCGTCCAGCGTCATGCCCTGGAGCAGGGCGGACTGGGCCTGGGACAGGGCGGCGGCGGCGGCACGCACCTGCTCCAGCTGGCGGTCGGTGAAGAGGACGGCGTCGGGGGCGGAAAAGTCCCGGGCGCCCAGGATGGACAGCACCGCGGCGGTGAGGTCCTCCAGGCCCTGGCCCGTGGCGGCGCTGAGGCGCACCGTGGGCAGATCCGGCAGCTGGGAAGGGTCCAGGCGGGCGGGAAGGTCGGATTTATTGAGCACCAGCAAAGTGCTCCGGGCCGGTAGGTCCAGAAGGCGGGCGCGCTCCTCGGCGGTCAGGGGGCGAGAAGAATCCAGCACCAGCAGGGTGAGCTGGGCGGTATCCAGACGGGCCTGAGCCGCCCGGACGCCGATCTGCTCCACGGGGTCGTCGGTGGCGCGCAGGCCGGCGGTGTCGGACAGGCGCAGGGGCACGCCCCCCAGGGAAACGGTCTCCTCCACCACGTCCCGGGTGGTGCCGGGGACGGGGGTGACGATGGAGCGATCGTACCCCGCCAGCAGGTTCATCAGGGTGGACTTGCCCACATTGGGGCTGCCGGCGATGACCGTTTGGACCCCGGAGCGGTAGACCCGGGCGGACTGGGACAACTGCCAGAGAGACTCCAGGGCGGCGCGCAGGGTGGACAGGCGGGAGAGGGTCTCCTCCTCGGTGAGGATGGGGACGTCTTCCTCCGGGAAATCGGCCCAAGCGGCCAGGTGGGCGGCCAGATCGGCCAGGGAATCGGCCAGGGAATCGATCTTTTTCGACAGGGCGCCCTCCGCCCCCAGACGGGCTGCCCGGGCGGCCTGCTCCCCCTGGGCGGCGATGAGCTGGGCCACGGCCTCGGCCTGGGCCAGGTCCAGCTTGCCATTGAGAAAGGCTCGGCGGGTGAACTCCCCCGGCTGGGCCGGGACCGCCCCCGCCCGGAGGACCTCCTCCAAAATGCGGCGGGTGACGTACAGCCCGCCGTGGCAGGAGAGCTCCACCACGTCCTCGCCGGTGTAGCTTTTGGGGGCGGCGAACACCAGGGCCAGGCACTGGTCGATGGGCTCGCCCTCCAGGGTATGGACGGCGCCCAGGGCGGCGGTGTAGCCCCGCATGTGCGCCACGGGACGGCCGGAGACCCCGGTGAAGACCCGGTCCGCCACGGCCCGGGCCTGGGGCCCGGAGAGCCGAACGATGCCGATCCCCCCGGGGGCGGGGCCGGTGGAGACCGCTGCGATGGTGGTTTGCACGGACAGTCCTCTCCTTCGAAAAAGGAGCGGCCCCGAGGACCGCTCCTGCGCGTGATGGTTTACTTTTTGGCCTCGATGCGACCGTAGATGGGCGTGGTGGGGTCGTCGCTGCGGGGCGCGGTGTTTTTGGGCGCGGAGGCAGCCGGCTTGCCGCCCCGGTTCCCGCCGCCCGAACGGGGACGGGAGCCGCCGCTGCGGCGGTCGGAGCCGGACCGACGGCGGTCGTTGCTGCGGCGGGTGACCCGCTCGCCGCCCTCGGGCCCGATGACCACGTGGCGGTTCTGGTCCACGCCTTCGCTCCAGGAGGTGGCGCCCTCCACCGCCTGGACGGCGGTGTGGATGATGCGGCGCTCGTAGGGGTTCATGGGCTCCAGAGAGGAGTTGCGCCCCGTGCGCACCGCCCGAATGGCCATCCGGCGGCCCAGGGCCTCCAGGGTGGTCTTGCGCTTCTCCCGGTAGTTGCCCACGTCCAGGGTGATGCGGTAGTACGCCTCTCCCACGTGGTTGGCCACCAGAGAGGCCAGATACTGCAGGGCGTCCAGGGTCTCGCCCCGGTGGCCGATGATAAAGCTGACGTCGCCGCCCACCAGGGTCAGGGACGCGCTGTTTTCTTCTGCATGGATCTCCACCTCCACGTCGGTGAGGCCCATCTGGGCCAGGACGCGCTTGAGGTACGCGGCGGCTTCGCCGGCGGGATCGGCGCCCTCGGGACGGGGCTTGGGGGCGGGCTTGTCCGCCGGAGCGGGAGCAGGGGCCGGCTGGGCCGGAGCGGCCTGGGCCGGAGCCGGACGGGACGTCGCCGGCTGAGAGGCCTTGGGGGCCTGCTGGGGCCGGGGCTGCTTTTCCGCCGGGGCGGGAGCGGGCTTGGGAGCCGGGGCCGGGGGCACCGGAGCGGGATCCGGAAGTTCGATATACGCCCGGGCCTTGGCCGGTTTGCCGCCGAAAATGCCGAAAGTCTTCTTGGTGGGGAGCTCCAGCACCTCGCAGGTGGCCTCGCTGGGATCCACGCCCAGGGCGGCGCAGGCACGGGCAAAGGCTTCTTCCACGGTCGCGCCTTGCGCAATGGCTTCTTTGATCATTTGACATTCCCTACCTTTCTCTCGTTCACTGGTTTATTTCTTGGTCCCGATGTAAGCGCTGGGGTCAGCGGGACCCGATCCGCCTTTTTTCTTCTTATTGCCGCCGGAGGCAGCAGGCTTTTTGGCCTGAGCGGCCTTTTTCTGCTGCTGGCGCTGGAGGCCTGCCTGGGTGCTGGCGGTGAGCTTTTCGGCGATCTCCTGCTGCGCGGAGGCAGGCAGGGGGCGCACCGAGGCTTCGGCCAGCTCCAGCGTGACGGCGTGCTGCGCCTCCGCCATGGCGGTGAGCTGGTTATTGGAGAAGAACACGTTGGTGATGATGCTCTGGGCAAAGGAGGTGACGTTGGAGACCACCCAGTAGAAGCCCACAGCGGCGGGCATGGTGTAAGCCCAGTAGAGGCTGATGAGGGGGAAGACCACCATCATCACCAGCATACAGCCCATCTGCTGGGACTGGCCGGTGGTCTTTTTCTGGTACCACAGGGTGTAGACCTGGAAGGCGATGCCGGTGACCAGGGACAGGACGGGGATCACCCACAGGAAGGTGGTGAAGGCAGAGCCCTTGGGCGTGCCCAGCAGGTCGATGCCGAAGAAGCGGAAGCCCCGGGAGAAGCTCTCGATCTTGGCCAGGTCCTTCTGGGAGAACATGGTCAGGTTGTCCCGGAGGGCGTCGAAATTGTGGATGATGTTGAGCTGGGAGTAGAAGTCGCCGGCGGCGTTGGTGTAGAGCACGCCGGGGATCTTGGAGATGTAGGCCGTGGCCTGGTTCACCGCGTCGGAGGCGCAGTGGAGGGTGTTGGACAGGGGCGCGATGACGGAGCGGTAGATGCCCAGCATGATGGGGAATGGCAGGAGGCTGGTGAGACAGCCGCTGGTGGGGTTGACGCCCTCGCGCTCGTAGAGCTTCATGAGCTCATCGTTATATTTCTGCTTGTTGTTGGCGTAGCGCTCCTGCAGCTGCTTTTGCTTGGCAGTGAGCTTGGACTGGGCGGCAAAGCTCTTTTGCTGTTTGATGGAGGTGGGGAACATCGCCACTTTCAAAATGATGGTGAAAAGCAGGATCGCGATGCCGTAGTTCCGGAAGATGGTGTACAGGAACCAGAGCAGGTAGCCCAGGATGCTGCCGAAAAAATCAAAGATACCCAAAAGATGTGCTCCCCTTTGCAGTTTGGATAGACGGGAAAGACCGCGAAAACCGGGCGAAGCGCCCGCACACGCCAACAAATATTATACTCCCAAAGGGCCCGGCGCGTAAAGGCCTTTGAAAGGAATGGGGGAAAAATCACAGAAAACGCCAGAAGTTCTCCACATGAACGGGAAAAACCGTTTACTTTTCGGAACGGTTCCAGGGGGGCCAGCGCTCCGGGACGGGATCGTAGCCGCCCTTGCTCCAGGGATTGCACCGGAGCACCCGCCAGAGGGTGAGCAGGCCGCCTTTGAAGGCGCCGAAGCGCTCGATGGCCTCCAGTCCGTACTGGGAACAGGTGGGGATGTATTTGCAGGTGGCAGGCGTCAGGGGGGAGATGTACTTCCGGTAGAACCGGATGAACCCCAGCAGCAGGCGTTTCACGGGGACGGAAGGGCCGGGAGCACCCCAGCCAAGCGCAGCTGCCGGGTCAGGTGGAGGGCCACCTCGGTGCTCTTGACGAAGGGCGTTTTCCCCCGGGAGACCAGGACCAGGTCATAGCCCGGGCGCACCCCGCCGGACAGGCCGCGAAACGCCTCCCGCAGGACCCGGCGGGCACGGTTGCGCTGGACTGCGCCGCCCACCTTTTTGCTGGTGGTGATGCCCACCCGGGTGACGGGCAGGCGGTTTTTCCGGACATAGCAAACCACCAGGGGACCGACGAAGCTCTTTCCCTTGGTGTAGGCCCGGCGAAAATCATTGTTGCGGGTGAGGGTGACGATCGTTTTCATGCGGACTGCCTTTCCTGCGGCAAGCCGACCCGGCCCGGGAAAAAGAAAGAAAGGCCACGCGAGGTGACCTTTGGAGCGTCTCAGTAGGTAAGACGCGCTCTGCCTTTTGCCCGGCGGCGTGCAAGCACCTTGCGTCCGTTACTGTCGGACATTCTCTTGCGGAACCCGTGCTCCTTCTTCCGGTGGAGCTTCTTCGGCTGATAGGTTCTAAGCATATGAAAACCCTCCTTTCGGGCTGCGTTCCTTCGCGTTTACATATTATAGCCTAAACGGGCGGAGACTGTCAACACAAATTTTCTCGGAGAGGGGAAAGTTTTTTCCCGGACCGGAGGGTTTTTTCATTCCCGAAGGGAATCAAAGAGCAGAACTGGGCGAACCGGGACCGGCGACCACAAGAAATTGTGGAGAAAACGGGAACGGACGGACTTGGAGGGAGGCAGAAAAAAATTTGCAAAGAGGGTGCGAAATATGGTATACTGTTGGATACGAAACCGTGTCCAGGGGGAAGACTGCCCTTTTGGACAAGCAATGGAGAGGTGAGGGCTTTGGAATCCTTTGATCAAGCCTGGGAACTGATCTGCGACTTTTGCAGGGAACGGATCACGGAAGTGGCCTATAAGACCTGGTTCAGCCGGCTGAAGCCGGTCTCTTTGGATTTTGAAAATGGGATCGCCATTTTGGAGGCGCCCAATGATTTTCACCGGCAGACGCTGCTGCGGTGCTACAGCGAGCTGCTGGGACAAGCCTTTGAAAGCGTGTTCGGCCTGGGGATCCAGTTCAAGATCCAGGTGGAGGAGGAGATCCAGCCGGTCCCCGTGCGGGAGAGCGACCCCGAGGAGGGCGACGGCCTGACCTTTGAGAGCTTCGTGGTGGGATCGTCCAACCGGTTCGCCCACGCGGCGGCCCAGGCGGTGGCGGCCAACCCGGCGAAGCTCTATAACCCGCTGTTCATCTACGGGGGACCGGGGCTGGGCAAGACCCACCTGCTCAACGCCGTGTCCAAGGAATTCACCAAGAATTTTCCCGGCCGGACGGTGATCTACATCAAGGGCGAGGACTTCGCCAACGAGGTCATCGAGGGCATTGCCCGGGGCACCATGCCCAAGGTGCGGGAGAAATACCGCCACGCAGACCTGCTGCTGCTGGACGACGTCCAGTTCATCGCCGGAAAGACCTCTACCCAGGAGGAGTTCTTCCACACCTTCGACGCGCTGCATGAAGCGAAAAAGCAGATCATCCTCACATCGGACCGGCCGCCCAAGGAGATCGCCACGCTGGAGGAACGGCTGAAGTCCCGGTTCGAGTCCGGGCTGCTGGCGGACATCCAGCCGCCGGACTTTGAGACCCGGGTGGCCATCGTGGCCCGGAAGGCGGAGTCGCTGTCCTTTGTGATCCCGGCCAACGTGTGCGAATACATTGCCAATAAGCTGAAGAACAACATTCGGCAGCTGGAAGGGGCGGTGAAAAAGCTGCGGGCCTTCAATCTGCTGGACGACAAGCCCATCAACATCACCACGGCCCAGGCGGCCATCAGCGATATCATCAACAACTCCCAGCCGGCGCCGGTGACGGTGGACAAGATCATCGACGAGGTGGCCCGGACCTGGGGCTCGGTGACGCCGGAGGACATCCTCTCCAAAAAGCGCAACGCCAACATCTCCATGGCCCGGCAGGTCTCTATGTACATCGTCCGGGAGATCACCGACCTCTCCATGGTGGACATCGGAAAGACCTTTGGCGGGCGGGACCACTCCACCGTGGTGTATGCCATCAGCCAGGTGGAACAGCGCCTGAGCGCCGATCCACGGACCCGGGATATCGTCAACGACATCATCAAAAATATCCGGGACCAGTGAGCAAAGGGTTTTCCACGAAGTTTTGGGTTTTCCCAGGGGAATGAAAGGGGAAAAGTCCAAACTGTGGAATGTGGGCAATCTTTTCCAGGGTTTTTTGACGGGAGATGTGGGGAACAGGATCGCCGCAGGGACTGGAAAAAAAGGGGATTTCCACAATTTCACAGGCCCTACTACTAAGACTAAATCTATCAAAGAAAAAATGAGAGAAATAAGACCCGAAGGAAGGGTCTTCTCCGGAAAGGAAGACAATCATGAAATTTACCGTGTTGAAAGATGAGATCACGGCCGCCGTCTCCAATTTGCAGCGTGCGGTCTCTACCAAGTCCTCTGTGCCCGCGCTGGAGTGTATTTTGATCTCCGCCAACGAAAGCGGGCTGGAAATGTATGCGTATGACCTGGAGCTGGGGATGTCCACGGTGCTGCCCGCCCAGGTGGAGGAACGGGGGCGGGCCGCCCTGCCGGCCCGGATGTTCTCGGACATCGTGCGGCGGACCCCGGACGCCCACGTGACCGTGACCGTGGACGAAAAGAACATCGCCACCATCGAAAGCGGCAACAGCCGGTTCTCCATCATCGCGGTGGCGGCGGAGGAATTCCCGGAGATGCCCAAGGTCGCCGACGGGACGGCGGTGGAGCTGCCCGGGAACCTGCTCAAGAGCATGATCCGGCAGACCCTGTATGCCGTGGGCCAGGCGGACGCCAAGCCCGTGATGCAGGGCAGTCTGTTCCAGATTGAAAACGGCGTGCTGGATGTGGTGTCCATCGACGGGTTCCGGCTGGCCATGCGCAGCGAACCGGTGAACTTTCCCGAGGAGGTCTCCTTTGTAGTGCCCGGTAAGACCTTAAGTGAGGTGCTGAAGCTGTTGAAGGATACCGACGATCCGGTGCAGCTCTCCGCCGGCAGAAAGCACATTTTGTTTACTATTGAGAATTACACGGTGATCTCCAGCCTGCTCAGCGGCGAGTTCATCAACTATAAATCGGTGATCCCGCCGGACGGGAAGACCCAGGTGACGGTCAAAACCGACGAGATCATTGCCAGCGTGGACCGGGTGTCCCAGGTGATCACCGACCGGCTGCGCAGCCCCGTGCGGTGCCAGTTCGAGGACAATGAGATCCGGTTCCTGGGGACCACCGCCGTGGGCCGGGCCAGCGACCGGATCCCCGTGGAGATGAGCGGCGAGACGTTGGAGATCGGGTTCAACAACCGGTATCTGCTGGACGCTCTGCGGAATACGGAGTGCGACGAGGTGCGGCTGCAGCTCAGCGGGCCGCTGGCGCCCATGACCATCCATCCCAAGGAGGGGAACAGCTTCCTGTTCCTGGTGCTGCCGGTGCGGCTGCGCAGCGAATAAGGTGCGGGAGGACGTATGGAATCGGTGAAGATCGAGACAGATTTTATTCGGCTGGACGCGCTGCTGAAATTCGCGGGCCTGTGCGAGACCGGCGGCCAGGCCAAGGCGGCCATCCAGGCGGGGAAGGTCCGGGTGAACGGTGCGGTGTGCACGGCCCGGGGGACCAAGCTGCGGCCGGGGGACCGGGTGGAATGGAACGGACGGTCCGTAGGGATCGAATAAACGGTGGAAAGGATGGGGTCTCATGAATGTACAGCGGCTGGAGACCCGGTCTTTTCGGAACCTGGCCGACGGGGAGATCTTTCCCAGCGGCGGGGTCAATGTGATCTATGGGGACAACGCCCAGGGCAAGACCAATCTGTTGGAGGCGCTGTGGCTGTTTACGGGGGGACATTCCTTTCGGGGCGCCAAGGACAGCGAGCTGCCCCGGCTGGACAGTGCGGGACACAACGCGCCGGGAGCGCAGCTGGCGCTGGATTTTTTCAGTGAAGAACGGGATCAAAAGGCGATCTTGAAGATCGAAAACGGTCGGCGGAGCTCGGTGATCAACGGGGTGGCCAAAAAGACCGGGGCGGCCCTGGTGGGCAAGATCCGGGCGGTGATCTTTTCCCCGGAGCACCTGCTGCTGGTGAAAGAGGGGCCGCACCGGCGGCGCAGCTTTATCGACGGGGCGCTCTGCCAGCTGCGGCCGGGATTTGCCGGGACCTTGAGCATGTACAATCGGGCGCTGCTGCAGCGCAACGCTTTACTGAAGGACCTGGTACGGTTTGCTGATCTGCGGGATACGCTGGATGTCTGGGACGCCCGCCTGGCAAAGCTGGGGGCGGCCGTGATGACGGAACGGAGGACCTATGTGGAGACCCTGGCCCCTCGGGTGGAGGCCGTCTATCGGGGGATCTCCAAAGGGAAAGAGGCGCTGACCGCCGTTTATGCGTCCTCGGTGAAGGAGCTGTCCCGGGGATTCGATCTCAGGCAGGCGGAAGCCGCCTTTTTGGAGCAGCTGCGGCAGGGTATCCGCGGGGATATTCGGGCTGGGTTCACCGCCTGTGGGCCGCATCGGGATGACCTGGAGCTTTTTTTGGACGGTTTTTCTGCCCGCGCGTACGGATCGCAGGGACAGCAGAGAAGCGCCGTTTTGGCCCTGAAGCTGGCCGAAGCGGAGGCTCTGGCAGATGTCTCCGGAGAGACGCCGGTGGTGCTGCTGGACGATGTGATGAGCGAGCTGGACCAGAGCCGGCAGGATTATCTGCTCAACCATCTGCACGGGCGGCAGGTGTTTATCACCTGCTGTTCCCCGGAGACCGTGGGTCTGCAGGAGACCGGCAGGCGCTTTCGGGTGGAGAGTGGTCAGATCGCGACGGAAGAGGTGTAGCAGTTCTTGATGATGTACCTGCATTTGGGACAAGATACCGTTGTGCGCACCGACACGGTGCTGGGCGTGTTCGATCTGGACAACGCCTCCGTTTCCCCCCGCACCCGGGAATTTTTGAACCGGGCCCAGCGGGAGGGGCGTGTGGTGAACGTCTCTATGGAGCTGCCCAGGGCCTTTGTGGTGTGTGCCGAGCCCCAGGGAGTCACCGTGTATCTTTCCCAGATCTCTCCGGCTACGCTGCTGCGCAGGGCCAAAGCCGGAGAGGCCGTAGACAATCCGTGAATGGAGGAGAAGAACCATGCGCTATTTCGGAATTCCCACCTGTCCGTACTGCAAAAAACGGGTGAATCTCATCCGGACCTGGTCCTTGAAAAAGCAGGGCGAGTACCGGTGTCCCCGGTGCGGCGGTATTTCCAATATTTTCCTGTCGCCGCTGGTGTATGTGCTGGCGGTGCTGGCGGTGTTTCTGTCCGGAGCCATCTATTTTTTCCACAAGTTTCTCTTAAATGACTTAAAAGTGAGCACGGTGGAGCAGGTGATCCTGCCCTTTATCGGATTTTTCCTGCTGAGTTTGTTTATGGTCTATCTGGAGAAACCGGTGATCAAACGGAAAACGGTGCGGCGGGCTGCGGCCCAGGAGACCGCTGACAGTCGGACGCGGAGCCACAGTTCACGGGAGACTCGACGGAGCCATCCGGAACGGGACGAGTGGGAGGAACCTGTCCCAGTGCGCAGACCGGCATCACGGTCCATTCCGGTGGACCCCCGGGAAAATGATGCCGATATGAAGGTCTATGTGGCCGCCCATCGGTCCGGCGGGGAAAACGTTCGGTCCAATGTGCCGGCGCAGGAAGAAGCGCCGATCCGGCTGGCGGATCCCCCGGCATCGGCCCCGGCGCGGAATACTGCCCGGCCGGCTGCGCGCATGGCACGGGCTCTTTCCGACGAGGCGGATGCGGCCGTCCCCCGGGCCGAATCGACCCGCACGGCAGCTGCTTCCCACACGGTGAGCCGCGTGGAGATCCCCACCTCCGGGGAAGGTGCTTTTCCGAAACGGAGGAGTACGGACAGCCGGGATGCAGGGTCCCGGTGGGATCCGTTCTAAAGCGAGAGAAAGCCCGTTTTTTCCTGTTGTTTTGCCCGAAACTTTGGCGTTGTATGTCGAAGCTTCGGGCATTTTTTTGGGTTTACAAAACGCCGAAAATTTGGTATACTATTATATATGTGGGGTGCTGTGTATTTGTGCGGCATCGGAAGCTTTTTTGCAGACAGGAGGAACACCTTGGATAATCAGGAAATGAATCAGGTTCCGGAGGGGTTCAGCGTGGAGCCGGAACAGGAATATGGCGGCGACCAGATCCAGGTTCTGGAGGGTCTGGAAGCCGTGCGCAAGCGCCCGGGCATGTATATCGGTTCCACCGGGCCCAGGGGTCTGCACCATCTGGTCTATGAGATCGTGGACAATGCCATTGACGAGGCCCTGGCGGGCTACTGCGACCGGATCGTGGTCCGGCTGCTGCCGGGGAACGTGGTCTATGTCTCCGACAACGGACGCGGCATCCCTGTGGGAGAGCAGCACAAGACCGGCCTGCCTGCCGTGACGGTGGTGTTCACCATTCTCCATGCAGGCGGCAAATTCGGCGGCGGCGGGTACAAGGTCTCCGGCGGTTTGCACGGCGTGGGCGCTTCGGTGGTGAATGCCCTGTCCCAGTGGCTGGAGGTAGAGGTCGTCAGCGACGGCAAGCTCTATTATCAGCGGTTCCAGCGGGGCAATGCCGTCACCGAACTGGAAGAGCGGGGCCCGGCGCCGGAAGGCCGGACCCGGGGCACCGTGATCCGGTTCCAGGCCGACCCGGAGATCTTTAAGGAGACCACGGTGTACTCCTATGAGACGCTGCAGACCCGGCTGCAGGAGCAGGCTTTCCTCAATGCCGGGGTCCACATCGAGCTCATCGATGAGCGGCCGCCGGAGGAACGGAACCCGGAGGAGCGGGACAGCGGGGAGATCGTGGCCAACACCTACTGCTATGAAGGCGGCGTGGGAGCTTTTGTGGAGTACCTGAACGGACAGAAAGCCGCCGAGGCCGTACACCCGGAGATCATTCGGTTTTTCGCCAGCGCTCCGGACGGCAATGCCACTGCCGAGGTGGCCATGCAGTACACGGACAGCTACAGCGAAGTGATGCTGTCCTTTGCCAACAACATCCACACCACCGACGGCGGCACCCACGAGGACGGCTTCAAGCGGGCGCTGACCCGGGTGATGAACGACTACGCCCGGAAGTACAACATCCTCAAGGAGGCGGACAAAAACCTCACCGGCGACGACGTCCGCGAGGGGTTGACCTGCGTCCTCAGTGTGAAGGTGAAAGAGGCGCAGTTTGAAGGACAGACCAAGGCCAAACTGGGTAACACCGAAGTGGGCACGCTGGTGAGCAACCTGGTGGTGGAGAAGATGACCGCCTTCCTGGAGGAGAACCCGGCCACGGCCAAGGCGATCTTTGACAAAGCTCTGGCGGCCGCCAGGGCCCGGGAAGCTGCCCGGAAGGCACGGGAGATGGCCCGGCGCAAAACCGCCCTGGAGGGCGGCCAGATGCCCGACAAACTGCAGGACTGCAACGAACGGGATCCCTCTCTATGTGAGATCTACATCGTGGAGGGCGATTCGGCAGCCGGTTCTGCCATCCAGGGCCGGGACAGCCGGTTCCAGGCCATTCTGGCCATGTGGGGCAAGATGCTCAACGTGGAAAAGGCCCGGGCGGATAAGATCTACGGCAACGACAAGCTCTACCCCATGATCGTGGCCCTGGGCACGGGGATCGGGGACGAATTCAGCCTGGAAAAGCTGCGGTATCACAAGATCATCATCATGGCCGATGCCGATGTGGACGGGGCCCATATCCGCACGCTGCTCCTGACCTTCTTCTTCCGCTATATGCGTCCCCTCATCGAGAACGGCTATGTCTACTCCGCCGTGCCCCCGCTGTTCAAGCTGACCCGGGGCAAGACCACCCGGGTGGCCTACTCCGAGGAGGAGCGGGATAAGATCAGCTCCGAGATGCGGGGCGGCAACCCCAACGTCCGGGTGGACATCAACCGCTTTAAGGGCCTGGGCGAGATGGATCCCCACGAGCTGTGGGAGACCACCATGGACCCGGAGCGGCGCACTCTGCGCCGCATCACCCTGCAGGACGCGGTGGCTGCGGACCAGATCTTCACGGTCCTCATGGGGGAGCAGGTCGAGCCCAGAAAGACGTGGATCGAGAAGAACGCCCAGTATGCGGGCAACCTGGATTACTAACGGGGGAAAACACCAATGGCACATAACAGAGACTATAAGCCCGAGGATATCGCGTTTCCCGACCAGATCATCACAGAGTCCGAGCTGGTCAAGGAAATGCAGGACAGTTACCGGGAATATGCCATGTCCGTCATCGTGGGCCGGGCCCTGCCCGACGTGCGAGACGGCCTGAAGCCGGTGCACCGGCGTATCCTCTACTCCATGTATGAGACCGGTTTGACCTCCGACAAGCCCTTCAAAAAATCCGCCACCTGCGTGGGCGAGGTGCTGGGCAAGTACCATCCCCACGGGGACGCTTCGGTCTATGACGCCCTGGTGCGCCTGGCCCAGGATTTCTCCATGCGCTATCCCCTGGTGGACGGTCACGGCAACTTCGGCTCTGTGGACGGCGACCCCCCGGCAGCGTATCGATACACAGAGGCCCGCATGTCCAGGATCGCCAACGAGATGTTGCGGGACATCGACAAGGAGACCGTGGATTGGGATCCCAACTTCGATGAATACTTTCAGGAGCCCCGGGTCCTGCCCTCCCGGTTCCCCAATCTGCTGGTCAACGGCTCCTCCGGCATCGCCGTGGGCATGGCCACCAACATCCCGCCCCACAACCTGCGGGAGGTCATCAACGCGACCGTCTGTGTGCTGGAAAACCCGGAAGCCACGCTGGAGGACCTGATGGCCCACATCCAGGGCCCGGATTTCCCCACCCGGGGCATCATCATGGGCCGGTCCGGCATCCGGGCAGCCTACGCCACCGGACGGGGCAAAGTGGTGGTGCGTGCCCGCACCCATTTTGAAGAGTTCAACCGGGACCGCACCCGGATCATCGTCACTGAGCTGCCCTATCAGGTGAACAAGCGCCAGCTTATCAAAAACATTGCCGATCAGGTGAAGGACAAACGCCTGGATGGCATCTCCGGCCTGCGGGACGAAACGGACCGCAACGGTATGCGCATCGTCATCGAGCTGAAGAAGGACGCCAATGCCCAGGTGGTCCTCAACCGGCTGTACGCCCAAACGGCACTGCAGTCCAATTTCTCCATCATCCTGCTGGCCCTGGTGGACAACCAGAAGCAGCCCAAGATCCTCACCCTGCGGCAGATCCTGGATGAATACATCGCCCATCAGGAGGACGTGCTGGTCCGCCGCACCCGCTATGATCTGCGCAAGGCCCAGGAACGCGCCCACCTGCTGGAAGGACTGCTCATTGCCCAGGACAACATCGACGAGGTCATCCGCATCATCCGCCAGAGCTACGACAACGCCAAGCAGCGCCTGATGGAGCGCTTCGGGCTGGACGACGTACAGGCCCAGGCCATCTGCGATATGCGGCTCATCGCCCTGCAGGGGCTCAACCGGGAAAAGCTGGAAAACGAGTACAAGGAGCTGGAGGAGAAGATCGCCTACTACGAGCATCTCCTGGCCGACGAGACCCTGCTCCGCCAGGTCCTCAAGGACGAGCTCATCGAGATCCGGGACAAGTACGGCGATGACCGTCGCACGGAGATCGTTGCGGTCTCCGGGGAGGTGGATATCGAAGACCTGATCCCCCGGGAAGAGTGTGTAGTCACTCTGACCAACTTCGGGTATGTCAAACGGCAGAAGACCGACGCCTACCGCACCCAGCGCCGGGGCGGACGGGGCATTGCCGGCATGACCCGCCGGGAAGAGGACGTGGCCACGGAGATGTTCATCTGCGGCAGCCATGACCGCATTTTGTTCTTCTCCGACCTGGGCCGAGTCTATCCCCTCAAATGCTATGAGATCCCGGAAAGCGGCCGTACCAGCCGCGGAATGAATATCAAGAACCTGCTGCCGCTGGCCGGGGAGGAAAAGATCACCGCCATGATCCGTGTCCCGGAGTATCAGGGAGAGCACTATCTGGTGATGGTCACCCGGTGCGGCGTGATCAAGCGCACCGCGCTGGATGCCTACGCCTCCGTGCGGAAGAGCGGGATCATCGCCATTTCCCTGGATGAGGGGGATGCTTTGAGCTGGGTGCGGGTCACCGACGGCAACGACGACCTGCTGGTGGCCACCCGCCAGGGGTACGCCATCCGCTTCCGGGAGACAGCTCTGCGGGAGATCGGCCGCACGGCCCGGGGCGTCCGGGCCATCGACCTGCAGGAAAACGATCAGGTGGTGGGCATGTCCGTGCTGCGTGCAGGCAGCCTGGTCCTCACCGTGTCTGAGACCGGGTACGGACGGCTGTCCGATCCGGCAGAGTACCGCCTGCAAAACCGGGGCGGCAAGGGACTGATCAACTATCACACCCAGCGCTTTGGTCCCGTGGCGGGCATCAAGGCCGTGGACGAAGACGATGACATCATCCTCATTTCCCAAGAGGGCGTGATCATCCGCATCGAGGCCAGCTCCGTTCGGCAGTGCGCCCGTCCGGCCAAGGGGGTCAAGGTCATGCGCCTGCAGGAGGGCGACCGCGTGGTCACCCTAGCTCGGGTGCCCCATGAGGATCCGCCCGAGGAGGGTGAAGAGCTTCCCGAGGATGAAGCCGGTGAGGAAGAGCCGGCCGAGGAGCTGGAAACCGAATAACGTGTCCGGACGAAGCCGCGGCAGGAGCATCCTCCTGCCGCGGCTTTTCGATTTCCCGATCTGCGCTCACAGCAGCCCGCGTTCCACCAGCGCCGCCGTTTTGAGGATGCCCACCTGGGTCTTGGCGTCGGGGATCTCGTTGCTCAGGACCATTTCCACGGCCTTTTGCAGCGGGATCCGCTCGTTGGTGAGGAACTCATCCGCGTCCAGGTGGAGCTCCCCGGTGGTCTCCGCTTCCCGGCAGGCCCACAGCCGGATGATCTCCCCGCAGTAGCCCGGCGTGGGGTAGACATTTCCCAGGGAAACATATCCCTCGCCCCGGGTGCCGGTCTCCTCCATCTGCTCCCGCAGCATGGCCTGATAGGGGTCCTCCCCGGGCTCCAGCTTGCCGGCGGGCAGCTCCAGCAGCAGCTGTTTGTACGGGTACCGGAACTGCCGCACAAAGATCAGCTCGTTTGCCCGGGTGAGCACCGCCACGCTGACGCCGCCGGGATGCTCCACCACTTCCCGCATGCCGGTGGCGCCGTTTTCCAGCTCCACGTCATCCACGTGCACTCGGATGATCCGCCCGTTGTAGATCTCCTGCTGCCGCAGGGTTTTTTCGTCGTGATTCATGTTCATTTCCCCTTAGGATTCTTTATTCCCGGACCGATGGTCCGAAGGTGTTCAAAAATGCAGAGAGCACCGCCGGGTCCGGCTCGGCCTGCTCCTGGGCAGAGAGCAGCATGGGCAGATACTCTGCTTCCCCGGGGAACCGCCCCGCCTGCAGTAGCGCTTTCCGGCGTTGCAGCGCTTCGCGATAGGCCGTCTCTCCCTGCAGCAGGGTGAGCACGGCGGGGGCCAGGTCTTCCTGCAGGGCCGCAATAGCCAGGGTGTCGTTGATCACCCACAGCCGCAGCCGGTCTGGCCCTACGGTTCGGTCCTCCCGGGGCCGAACGGTACCCGCCAGGTTCTGCAGCCGCCGGGCAGTGATGCCCTTGGGATCCGGATACGACGCCCAGACCGGACCGTCTGCTCGGCCACCGGGCCGGACCACCCCAGTGGCAAAGGGTTCCAGCAGCACCCTGCCCATGAACCCCCAAAACACCGGTCCTTCCTCCCGCTGCACCGTACAGAGATACAGCCCCGGCCACCGGTCTGCCACACGCTGTCCGTCCGGACCCCGGTGGCTGCCGGTCCAAGCATACACCGCCGCCATGGCGCTCCCCCCTTTATCTACCCCCTATTGTATTCGTTTCCGGTTTTTCCGTCAAGTCTCTTGCAACAGTCACCGGTTCTTCACCCAGTGTTCACAAACAGGCGGTAAAATGCTGCTATGATCGGGCCAAAGGCGCCTTTTTTTGCGAACGGGACAGGTAAAATCATGAAAATGCTTGCAAAGTTGGGCGTTTTGCTGTACTATTTTAGGGTACGCGGTAAGTCGATTGACAGGAGGATTATAAAACAATGGTAGAGGTCAGAAATCTCACGAAGCGCTACGGCGTCAATCTGGCGCTGGACAACGTGAGCTTTACGGTCGAGGAAGGCACCATTGTGGGTTTCTTGGGACCCAACGGCGCCGGAAAATCCACCACCATGAACATCATCACCGGTTACCTCTCCGCCACCTCCGGCGAGGTGCTGGTGGCCGGCAAAAATACCCTGGACGAGCCCTTGGAGGTCAAGAAGCTCATCGGGTATCTGCCGGAGCAGCCCCCGCTGTATATGGACATGACGGTGAAGGAATATCTCAATTTTATGTATGACCTGAAAAAGGCCAAGCTCCCTCGGGCACAGCACCTGCAGGAGATCTGCCAGCTGGTGCGGATCGAAGAGGTCTTCAACCGCCTGGTGGGGAACCTTTCCAAGGGCTATAAGCAGCGCGTAGGCATTGCGCAGGCATTGATCGGCAATCCCCCCGTGCTCATTCTGGACGAGCCCACCGTGGGCCTGGATCCCAAGCAGATCATCGAGATCCGGGACCTGATCAAACGGCTGGGCAAGAACCACACGGTCATCCTCAGCTCCCACATCCTGCCCGAGGTCCAGGCCATTTGCGAACGGATCATCGTCGTCAACAACGGCAGGCTGGTGGCCGACGGCGCCACCGATACCCTGGCCCACGATCTTTCCAAGGATCACCGGCTGCTGCTCCGGGCCGAGGGGCCTGAGCGGGAAATGGTCCACGCCCTGCGGGCGCTGCCCCGCATCGTGGAGGTGGTCTCCATGGGCGAGAAGGAGCCCGGGGTCTATGAGATCAGCGTGGAGACCGAACCCACCGCCGATCCCCGCAAGGACATCTTCGCACTGATGGTCCGCAAGGGCTGGCCGCTGATGGCGCTGAAAAATATGGATCTCACCCTGGAGGACCTGTTCCTGCAGCTGACCAGCACCGATGCCGCTTCGGCCGTCCACACAGAGGAAACGGCCGTGGAGGACGCGGAGATCTTTGAAAGGAGAGAGTAACCGTTGAAAGCCATTTACAAGCGCGAAATGCGCGCCTTCTTCAATGCCCCGGTGGGCTATGTCTGCGTGGCGGTGCTCATCGCCCTGTACGGGTTCATGTACCTGCAGGTCATGGCCATGGGTTCCACCAGCGTCATCGGCTCGGTCTATTCCACCATGTTCACCTTCGGCATGATGATCATCCCCATCATCACCATGCGCAGCATGTCCGATGACCAGAAAAACAAGACCGACCAGGCCCTGCTCACCGCGCCCGTGGGCGTCGGCTCCATCGTCCTGGGGAAATTCCTGGCCTGCGTCACTGTGTTCGGGTTCGCTTCCACCCTGGGCCTGCTCCCCGCTGTGGCCCTCAGCTTTTTCTCCTCCCCGCCCTGGGGCGAGATCGTGGGCTACTACCTGGGCACCATCCTCTATGGCGGCGCCATGGTCTCCATCGGCGTGTTCATCTCCAGCCTGACCATCAGCCAGATCATCGCGGCCATCGGCACCTTCGTGGTAGCTGTGGCCCTGATGTACATCGACAACCTGGCTTCGGTCTCCTCCAATGCCGTATTCCACGCCATTGTGGGCTGGATCTCCTTCAACAGCCGCTACACCACCTTCACCCAGGGCATGTTCAGCATCTCCAGCGCCGTGTTCTTCCTCAGCGTCATGGCCGTGTTCGTCTTTTTGACGGCCCGCCGGCTGGAGAGCCGCCGCTGGAACTAAAGGGAGGGAATCAACATGGAATTCTATGACAACAATCTTCCCGAAGAGGAGAACGTCCAGTCCGGCTCTCCGGAGACCCCGGAGACCCCTGCTGCGCCGGAAGCGCCTGCGGCCGAGGCCCCTGCGGAGCCGGCCGATGCAGAGCTCACCCCCGCGGAAACGTCTGCCGACGAGCCCGCCCCGGCGGACGGACCCACCGCCGTGTGGCAGTCCTCCCGGAAAAAGCCTACCCTGGCCCGGATGTTCCGCTCGGAGAAGTTCAAGCGCGGGGGCATGGCCACCGCTTTGACGGCCATCTTCATCGCGGTAGTGGTGGTCATCAACATCCTGGTCAGCGTCCTGACCAACCGCTTCCCCTCCATGAACATCGACCTGACCGCCCAGCACCGCAACTCGCTGTCCGATCAGGCGGAGGAAGTGGCCCGGGGCGTGGCCAATCCCACCGAGATCTTCCTCATCGGCTCCGAGGACTTTTTCCGCAAAAACGAGAACCCCTACTATTCCCAGCTGCGCATCGAGTTCAGCCAGGTCTCCAACCTGGCGGACCGCCTGGCCGAGGTCAATCCCCTGATCTCCGTGCAGTTTGTGGACCTGGACCTGAACCCCGACTTCGTGGCCCAGTATTCCAGCGAAACGCTGTCCAGCGGCATGGTGCTGGTGCGCACGGAAAAGCGCTATAAGGTCCTGCAGCCCGACGATCTCTTCATCCTCACCCAGGATACCTCCGGCAGCGGCTACAAGAGCTACACCAACGTGGACAGCTGCCTGGCCGGCGCCCTGGAGATCGTCAACCTGGACAAGGTCCCCGTGGTGGCCATCGCCCAGGGCAGCAACCAGGAGCTCCTGGCCGGCCAGCTGACCCAGTTCTCCGATCTGATGGAGCGGCAGAACTACGAGGTCCGGGAGTTCAACCTCTTCACCGAGGAGATCCCCGAGAACACCCAGCTGCTGGTGCTGCCGACGCCCAGCAACGACTACGACCCCGGCCAGATCCAGAAGCTGCGGGACTATATCGAGGATGAGGACCGCCGGGAGAACCTGAACATCCTGATCACCTGCTATCCCACCCAGGGCGAGCTGCCCAATTTGGCCAGCTTCCTGGAGGAATGGGGCGTGCGGGTGGAAAGCGGCACCGTCTTCGAGACCGACCCCAACCGCAAGGCCTCCTATAACGAGAACCTGATCCTCACCGAGTACAACAAGAACATCGTCGACAACAACTACAACTACCTGATGTCCGGCTACACCTCCCCCATCACCATGCTGTTCGAGGGCAACGGCGACACCAACGTGGCGCCCATTTGGACCACTGCCGACACAGCCTACGTGGTCACCAACGACAGCACCGAGGAAGAGCTGGAGAACCCCGTCACCGACTCCTACAACGTGGCCACCCTGTCCCACCGCATCCTCCAAATGGAGGATTATGAGACCTTCCGCCGGAACATCATGGTGTTCGGCTCCTCCATCGTCTTTGCGGACGGCTACATCCAGTCCTCTGCCTTTGACAACAGCCGCTATATCGAGGACCTGATGCGCTACGCCACCGGCACCGGCGGCAGCTCCGTCACCGTTTACTCCAACCCCACCGAGACCAACACCCTGGACATCCAGATGTCCGCCAACCTGGTGACGATCCTGGGCCTGGGCGTGTTCACCATCGGCCTGCCCGTGGCCGTCCTGATCGCGGGTCTGGTGGTGTTCCTCAAGAGGAGGCACCTGTAAGCCTATGAAGAAAAACCTGAAATACCTGCTGATCGGCGTGATCGTCCTGGCCGTGCTGGCGGGGGTGGTGCTGGCGGTCATCCTATTCCCCTCCGGCCAGGGGGATTCCCCCTCCGAGACCAGCTCCACCGCGCCCCAAAACGTTGTTTTCACGGACCGTTCCTACTCCGACGTCTCCGCCATGGACATCACCAGCAGCGCAGGGGATCTGCACATCGTGGCCGCCCCGGAGGACAACACCAGCGGCCGGGACTTCCTGCTGGAGGCCTACGAGCAGTACGACCTGAACACCATCGCCCTGGATTCCGCCGTGCACAGCCTGTTCTCCTGCACCAATGCCCGGGAGCTGGGCGCCCAGTCCGATCTGGAGAGCTTCGGCCTGTCGGGAGAAAACGCCGCGAAGGTGTCCATCGACTATAAGGACGGCAGCCACGAGGACGTGGTGATCGGGATCCGCTCCGCCGAGTCCATCGGGCGGTACCTGCTGCGGGGCGGCCAGGTGTACATCGTCTCCGCTCTGTCCGATATGCTCTACCAGAAGACCGCCCTGAACTTCATCCTCACCACTGGCCTGGTAGCCGTCTCCGACCGCGTCCCGGATGAGGAAGAGGGCCTGTCGGAGCTCTACACCGAGGACGTGATCTCCAAGCTGCAGCTTTCCGGCGAAAATTACCCCGCCGCCATCGAGATCGTCCCCGATTCCACCATGCTCAGCGGCTACCGCATCACCGAACCGGTCACCGCCGAGTCCGGCAACACCGCCTTCATGGAGCTGCGGGACTCCCTCAAGAGCATCTCCGCCTATGACGTGGTCGATGTGGGCGATTCCGACGAGATCCTGGAGCAGTACGGGCTGAAGACCCCCTTTGCCCGGGTGAGCTATGTGCTCAACGGCGAGGAACACACCATCAGCGTCAGCGCCGTCAGCGGCGGGTACCGCTACATGACCGTGGACGACCGCGGGGTGATCTACCGGGTGGCCCGGGAGGATGTCCAGCCCTGGGCCGAGAGCAGCCTCCAGGAGCTGCGCATGAGCTACGTCATGGTGGCCATGATCTACAACGTGGAGAACCTGCGGATGAACTGGAACGGCCAGGTCTACGACTTCCACATCGACCGCACGTACAACGAGGAGCGCTCTGAGACCACCGGCACCGACACCTACGACCTGTCCATCACCAACGACAAGGGCGATCCCATCGAGTACGAGAACTACCAGAACTTCTACAGCACCATCATGGGCCTGCCCATCCTCAACAGCCAGCCGGTGGACTTTAACGAGAAGGACCTGGTGTTCACCCTGACCTACGAGTACTTCGACGGCGGCTCCGACACGGTGAAGTTCTACACCGAGGGCACCGGCCGCTACAACGCCGTGCTCAACGGCAAATCCAGCGGCGTGCTCCGTTCGGCGGAGGCCGACAAGGCCTTTGCCCTGCTGCCCAAGCTGTATGCAGGCGAGACTGTGGAAAAGAAAAAGTAACAAGAATTTAACTTGACAATTCCGGTCCCGTGTGTTTTAATAGCCTCAAAGAAAACCGATGACGGGGAAGTCAAACCCAGAGATGCCTCTACAGAGAGCCGGTGTGGATGGAAATCCGGCGGGAAACGGCTGGGCAAATGGGCCCCGGAGGGTTCGGCGAACGGCGAAAGCCCAGTATCCCGAAACGCTGCCCGCGTTATCCGGCAGGGATGTGTCCGCATCCCGCAGAGCGGCCGGTGAGATCCGGCAAGCAAGGTGGCACCGCAGAAACGTTCTTTCTGTCCTTGCGTTTTTCCCAAACAGGGAGAAACGCAGGGACTTTTTTTGTCCCCTCTCCCTGAAAAAACCATTCCGGAAAGGAAAGATCCCCATGAAAAAGTCCATCGTCCGCAAGCTCCTCCCGATACTGCTGTGCCTGTCCCTGCTGGTGTGCTTCGCCGCCTGCCGGCAGACCGGCGCCTCCTCCGCCCCCTCCGGCACGCAGAACTCCACCCCCGCCTCGTCTTCCGGTCCCTTCCACATCGGCCTCATCCAGTACATGGAGCACCCCTCCCTGGACACCATCCGGGAGGCCTTCCTGGACCGGCTGGAGGAATGGGGCTATGACGACGCCAAGGTCACCGTGGATTACCAGAACGCCAGCGGCGACATGAGCAACGTGAACACCATCTGCCAGAAGTTCGTGGGCGACCAGGTGGACATGATCGTGGCCATCGCCACGCCGGCCGCCCAGGTGGCCGCCGCTGCTGCAGAGAACACCGATATCCCCGTGGTGTTCGCCGCCGTCAGCAATGCCAAAGAGGACCTGGGCATCGCCGATCCCGAGCATCCCGAGGGCAACGTCACCGGCACCTCCGACCTGGTGCCCGTCACCGCCGCGGTGGATCTGGCCCTGCGGGTGGACCCGGACCTCAAGACCTTCGGCCTGCTGTACAGCTCCGGCGAATCCAACGCCGTGGCCAACGCCCAGGAGGCCAAGGCCTATCTGGAGAGCAAGAACATCGAGGTCATCGAGGGCACCGTGTCCAACACCAGCGAGATCCAGCAGGTGGCCACGTCCCTGTGTGAAAAGGCCGACGCCATCTTCTCCTCCACCGACAACGCCATCGCCCAGAACATCGCCGTGGTCACCGAAGCCACCCGCAAGGCCAAGGTGCCGTGGTACGTGGGCGCGGATTCCATGGTGCAGGACGGCGGCCTGGCCGCCATCGGCATCGACTACACCGAGCTGGGCCACATGAACGCGGACATGGCCGTGGAGATCCTGGAGGGCAAGCCCGTTTCCGAAGTGCCCGTGTTCACCTTTGAGACCTACGACACCTACGTCAACGAGGACACCCTGGCCGCCCTGGGCGTGGAGCTGCCCCAGGACGTGCTGGACAGCGCCGTCTTCCTGTCGGACGGCGGACAGTCTTGACCGCCGTTGCCCTGCGGGGCGCCATCGAGCTGGGGCTGCTGTATGCCCTGGTCACCGCGGGGCTGTTCCTCAGCTACCGCATTCTCAACCTGGCGGACCTCACCGTGGACGGCAGCTTCACCCTGGGGGGCGCCGCCTCCATCATGGTGGCGCTGACGGGGCACCCCTGGCTGGGGATCCTGGCCGGGGTGCTCACCGGGGCCCTGGCGGGGCTGGTCACCGCCGTGATGCAGACCAAGCTGGGCATCCAGCCCATCCTGGCGGGCATCCTGACCATGACGGGGCTCTACTCCATCAACCTGCGGGTGATGGACGGCCGGGCCAGCGTCAACGTCATCGGCAAGGTCACGGTGTTCACCCCCTTCCAAAACGCTTTGGGCGACCTGGGCAAGCTGGTGCTCATCGCCCTGGTGGGAGCCGTGGCCCTGGGCCTGCTGGTGCTGTTTCTCTGCACCCAGGTGGGCCTGGCGGTGCGGGCCACCGGCGACAACGAACGCATGGTGCGCTCCTCCTCCGTCAATGTGGATCTGATGAAGACCCTGGGCCTGGTGCTGGCCAACGCCCTGGTGGGCCTCAGCGGGGCCCTGCTGGCCCAGTACCAGCAGTCCTGTGACGTGGGCATGGGCACCGGCGTGGTGGTCATCGGCCTGGCGTCCCTCATCATCGGAGAGGCCGTTTTCGGCACGCTGGTGTATTTCTGCACCAAGCGCCAGGGGGTGCTCACCGGGGCGGGCTGCGCCGTGGTGGGGGCCGTGCTCTACCGGCTCATCATCGCCCTGGTCATCCAGTACAACAACGCCCCGGCCCTGCGGTTTTTGCACATCACCGCCTCGGATATGAAGCTCCTCTCGGCGCTGATCGTGGTGGTGGCCATCTCCTACCCCGCCCTGCGCTCCGCCGCGGCCCTGCGCCGCAAGCGGGCCCGGACCCAGAAACAGGCGAAGGGGGGCGGCTCCTGATGCTGGAACTCAGCCACCTGGTCAAGACCTTCCACCCCGGCACCGTCAACGAGCGCCGGGCCATTCGGGACCTCTCCCTCACCGTGCCGGAGGGCCAGTTCGTCACCGTCATCGGCGGCAACGGCGCCGGCAAATCCACCCTGCTCAACCTCATCTCCGGGGCCCTGTTCCCGGATTCCGGCTCCGTCCGGCTGGACGGCCAGGACGTGACCTTCCTGCCGGAGCACCGCCGGGCCCGGGACATCGGCCGGCTGTTCCAGGACCCCCTCATGGGCACCGCCCCCAACATGACCCTGGAGGAGAACCTCTCCCTGGCCTACCTGCGGGGCTCCCACCGGACCTTCGCCCCGGCCCCCAGCCGGAAAAACGAGGCCTTTTTCCGGGAAAAGCTCCGCTCCCTGGACCTGGGCCTGGAGGACCGCCTGAAGACCCGGGTGGGGCTGCTCTCCGGCGGGCAGCGCCAAGCGCTGACTTTGCTCATGGCCACCGTGGCCACGCCGCGGCTGCTGCTGCTGGATGAACACACCGCCGCCCTGGATCCCGCCACCGCCGACAAGGTCCTGGCGCTGACGGACCGCATCGTGCGGGAGAACCGCATCACCACTCTGATGATCACCCACAACATGGCCTCTGCCCTGGCCCTGGGGGACCGCACCCTCATGCTGGAGCAGGGGGAGATCCTGCTGGATGTGTCCGGGGAGGAGCGGGCCAGCATGACGGTGGACGCCCTGCTGGAGCGCTTTCAGCACCAGTCCGGCGCCCAGCTGGTCAACGACCGGCTGCTGCTGAGTCGCGGGTAATTTTTGACAGCCCTTCAAAATCCGCGAAAAACAGGATAAACCTGCGGCGGGCGGCCCATACTAACCTCACGCGAAAAGCAGCAGAGATCTGCGAAGAAAAGAGGTTATGTCCCATGAAAGCAACGGGAATCGTCCGCCGGATCGACGACTTGGGCCGGGTGGTCATCCCCAAGGAGATCCGCCGCACCCTGAAGATCCGGGAAGGCATGCCCATGGAGATCTTCACCGACGTGTCCGGCGAGGTCATTTTGAAAAAATACTCTCCGGTGGGAGAGATGTCCCAGCTGGCCCAGGCCTATGCCGAGGCCCTGCTCAGTCTCACCGGCCAGGCGGCGGTGGTGTGCGATGCGGAACAGATCATCGCCGTGGCGGGCCCCGGCACCCGGGACCTGCTCCACAAGGCCATCGCGCCCCCCTTCGACGAGCTGCTGCGCTCCCGGCGCAGCTTCGTCACCGACCAGAACGCCACCCTCCTGGTGTGCAAGGATCCCCCCGCCGCGGCCCTGGCCGCCTTCCCCGTGGTCTCCGTGGGGGACATCATGGGCGGCGTGGCCCTGATCAAGGGAGAAAAATCCCCGCCCAAGCTGTCTGCCGAGAGCGTGGAGAGCGTCAAGGCCGCCGCCATGTTCCTCTCCCGGCAGCTGGAGACCTGAAAATCTCCCGGAGAAATCCCAAAAAGGCCTTGATTTTCGGAAAAACCGGTGTTATAATAACACATGGTAAGCATAGGAAGAACGATGAGAGTGGGGCGACCCACTCTTTTTTCGTGACAACACCCCCCGGAAAGGATGAGCCCTGTGCCCGGAACAAACCCCAAAAAAGTGCCCGTGATCCAGCAGGTCTGGCAGCTGGCCCAGCCCCTGGCCCAGCAGCTGGGCCTCACGCTGTGGGACGTAACGTACCAGAAGGAGGGCGCCGACTGGTTTTTGCGCGTGTTCATCGACAAGCCCGGCGGCGTGGGCATCGACGACTGCGTGGACATGACCCACGCCCTGGACCCCGTCCTGGACGAAGCGGACCCGGTGCCCCAGGAATACATGCTGGAGGTCTCCTCCCCCGGGGTGGAACGGCGGCTGACGCGGCCGGAACACTTCATGGCCTTTGCAGGCTGTCCGGTCCGGGTCCGGCTCACCCGGCCCCTGCCGGGCTTCGGCCGGGAGGTCCTGGGCCTGCTGGCCCAGCCCCAGGCGGATTCCTTCGGCCTGGAGCTGGACAGCGGCGAGACCCTGACCCTGCTCAAAAAAGACTGCTCCGCCGTGTTCACGGTGGATGACGGGGAGGAGCTGGAGGATCCGGATGACCCGGACCTGTGACCCGCCCCCAGACCCTCTGATCAAACGAAAGGGAGAGAATCATGGCATCGAGAAAGAAGCAAGAGCCGGAACAAGTCGGCAACGAGGAATTATTCCTGGCCCTGAGCCTGCTGGAGCGGGAAAAGGGCATCCCGGTGGAATTCATGCTGGATAAGATCAAAAAGGCCATTGCCACCGCCTGCAAGAACAGCTACGGCAACGAGAACGTGGAGATCCGCGTGGACGAGGCCGAGGGCCGGTTCGACGTGTTCCTGCTCAAGGACGTGGTGGAAGAGGTGGAGAACCCCAACCGGGAGATCCTGCTGGACAAGGCCAAGGAGATGGACCCCACCGTGGAGGTGGGCGGCACCGTGGGCATCCAGCTGGACACCAAGCAGTTCGGCCGGGTGGCCGCCCAGACCGCCCGGAACATCATCCGCCAGGGCATCCGGGACAGCGAACGCGGCCAGATGCTCCAGGAGTTCCAGAGCAAGCACCAGGAGCTGGTCAGCGCCGTGGTGGAGCGGGTGGATCCCAAGACCGGGGCGCTGTCCCTGCGCTTGGGCAAGGCGGAGGCCGTCCTGCCCAAGACCGAGCAGATCGGCGGCGAGAGCGTCCGGGAGGGGGACTACATCAAGGTTTACGTGGTGGACGTCCGGGACACCGAAAAAGGCCCCAAGGCCATCATTTCCCGCACCCATCCCGACCTGGTCAAGCGCATGTTCGAGACCGAGGTCCCCGAGATCTACGACGGCACCGTGGAGATCAAGGCCGTCTCCCGCGAGGCCGGCTCCCGCACCAAGCTGGCGGTCTATTCCCACAATCCGGACGTGGATGCCGTGGGCGCCTGCATCGGCACCCGGGGCGCCCGCGTCTCCGGCATCGTGGAGGAGCTGGGCGGCGAGAAGATCGACATCGTGGAATACAGCGACGACCCCAAGGAGTTCATCGCGGCGGCGCTGTCCCCCGCCCGGGTCCTCAGCGTGGAGACCGCCGAGGACGGCTCCCACTCCTGCCGGGTCACCGTGCCGGACCACCAGCTGTCCCTGGCCATCGGCAACAAGGGGCAAAACGTCCGCCTGGCGGCCCGCCTCACCGGCTGGAAGATCGACATCAAGCCCGAAAGCGGCTTTTACGGGGAAGACTGATCCCCGACTTTGAGACCCCGTTGGGAAAGGAGGAGACACCGTGCGACCCAGAAAGATCCCGCTGCGCATGTGCCTGGGCTGCGGCGAGATGAAACCGAAAAAAGAGCTGATCCGGGTGGTCCGCGCGCCGGAAAAGACCGACGAGGCCGGCCGCCCCCTGCCCCCAGAGATCAGCCTGGACTTCACCGGGAAAAAGCCCGGCCGGGGCGCGTATCTGTGCCCGGACCCCAACTGCCTGCGGGCCGCCCGGAAGTCCCGCCGGCTGGAGAAGACCTTCGGCTGTCCCATCCCTGCGGAGGTCTACGACCGGCTGGAGGAGGAGATGGCCCATGGCGGCGGCGAATAGGACCCTGTCCCTGCTGGGCCTGGCCCGGCGCGCCGGCAAGCTGGCCCTGGGCAGCGAAGCCGTGCAGGCGGCCCTGCGGCAGCACCGGGCCCGCCTGGTGCTGGCAGCCGCCGACCTTTCCGAAAAGACCTTTTCCCAGCTGGCCTTTCTGGCCCGGCAGCAGGGCGTGCCCTGTTGGCGGCTGGCCTGCCCCATGACCCAGCTCAGCCGGGCCGTGGGCCAGAACACCGGCACCGCCGCTGTTTTGGATGCGGGCTTCGCCCGGTCCATCGGGCAGGCAGAACACCCTCAAGAGTAAGGAGGAAACCACTATGATGATCAAATACCGCGTGCGGGAAGTGGCCAAGGATCTGGGCGTCTCCAACAAGGAGATCATCGATATCCTGGCGAAATATTTTACCGAACCCAAAAAGGTCATGACGGCTCTGGTGGAGGAGGAGCTGGACGTGATCTTCGAGACCTTCACCCAGCAGCGGGCCATGGAGAGCCTGGACCCCTTCTTTGCCGACCGGGGCCCCGCCCCGGCCCCCGCGCCGGAAGAGCCCGCTCCCCCCGCCCCGGAGGTCCCCGCCCCGGCGGAGCCCGCCCCCCAGCCGGCAGCCCCGGCGAAGGCGGAGCCTGCCCCCCGGCCCG
>CANRPD010000023.1 GCA_947632385.1 uncultured Clostridia bacterium
GTGGTGGGAGTGGTGGGCGTCTCCGGGGCGGCGGGGGTCTCGCCCCGCAGCAGGGCGTTGTACTCCTCCTGGGGGACCTGCCGGGTCTTGGCGAATTCCGCGGAGACGTAGGCGGTCTGGCCCTGGAAGGTGACGGCGTACCAGCCGTTCTCGGCGGTCTCCTTCACCAGGGGCAGGACGTCGCCTTTGTCCACCAAGCCCAGGATCTCCCCCTCGGTGGAGGGCTGGGAGCGGACGTTGAGGCCGTCATCGGCATCGGACACCATGACCCAGGCCATAGGCGCGGGGGTGGGGGGCGCCGGGGTGGCCAGGGAGGATTCCGGGTCGGACGAGGGGGGCTCCTTTTCGGAGCCGCAGGCGGCAAGGGACAGAGCCAAACACAGAGCCAGCGCGACACAGAACCATCGTTTCATCCCGGTTCCTCCTTTACGATCCAAAATGGAAGGTCTAGAAATCAGTATACCACTTTTTTCCGGGAAAGTCCACAGGGATTTTTGCAAAAGCGGAAAAAGTGGGGGAGGCGGCTTGACAGGGGGAAGGACCTGTGCTAGAATAGGCGGGTCAAAGAAGCTCTTGGAGGCTGCGGAAATGTTTTGGAAAGCGGACAACATCAAGTGCGGAAAAGGGTCTGTGGGAGCCCCGCAGGGGGATCGTGCGCCCTTTTTTGGATGGGTCCGCTGGAAACGCCGCCGGTAGCTGTTGACTGTGGCGGCCCTGGGCGGGCCGTGTTCCAGATCGGTGTTGGATCCCCTGAACCGTTGTGCAAACAATTGGAAAGGGGTCCTTTTTTATGTTCAATTTGAAAAAACAGATCGGCAGGCTGTATGGTCTGTCGGTCCTCAAAACGCTGTCCCTCACCGGGGCCTGGGTGGCGCTGCTGGCCGCCCGGGGGTTCAGCCTGGTGGAGATCGGCCTGGGGGAGACGGTGTTCCACCTCACGAGCTTGCTGTTTGAGATCCCCTCCGGGGTGCTGGCCGACGTATTCGGCCGAAAGAAGATGCTGCTGGCGGGGGTGGCTGCCCAGGCGGTGGGCTCGGTGCTGATGATGGGCTCCACGGGGCTGGCCGGAGTGTGCGCCGCCCTGGCGTGCCTGGCGCTGGCCTACAATTTCGCCTCGGGCACCCAGGACGCCCTGGCCTACGACTCGATGAAGCGGGCCGGGGCGGAATCCCGGTTCGAGGGGTTTGAATCGACGCAGATGGTCATTTACCGGGTGTGCGGGGGGATTTCCACCCTGTGCGCCGGACTGGCGCTGCTGGTGGGGTACCGGCTGGCCTACGCCACGGACCTGGTGATGTGCGCAGCGCAGGTGGGGGTGATCGCCTGCCTGCAGGAGGTGCAGGGGGCAGACGCCCCGCCGGCCGGGCGCCTGGGCCGGCGGCTGGCCGAGTGTTTTCGGGAGAGCGGACGGTTCCTGCGGGGGATGCGCCAGGCCCTGGGGCTGATGCTGTGCAACGCCCTGGTGGGGGCGGCGGATACCCTGCTGCTGTTCTTCCTCCAGGCGAAGCTGCTGGAAAAGGGCATCCCCGGCTGGGCGCTGGGGCCGGCGCTGCTGTTCATGGAGCTGGGGGGCGTGCTGGGGGCGCGGCTGATCCTGCGGTTCCCCCGAGGGCGCTACCGGTGGGTGTTTGGGTGTACCCTGGCCGCCGTGTGCGCCGGGTGCCTGCTGGAGCATGCGCCGGTGTATCCGGCGGCGGCCCTGGGCGGGTTCCTGGCTGCGGCGGCGGATGACGCCCTGCAGGTGCGCACCAACGCCCTGCTCCAGGGGATGTTCCCCTCGGAGCAGCGGGCGACGCTGACCTCTGTGGAATCCTTTGCGTTCTCGGTGGTCATGATCGCGCTGACGCCGCTGGCCGGGGTGCTTTTCACCTATTGGTGAGCGGATCGACGGCAAAAGACGGCCTCCGCCTTTGAGGGGATCCTCAGGGGCGGAGGCTTTTTTGCGGGAAATTTACCGGTGGTAGAGGCGGTCGTTGGTCTGGTATTGGGGCTCGCAGGTGAGGTCCACGCCCAGGCGGTGGAAGGTGTCCTCGTCCACGTGGGAGAGGAGGACCGTGGAATGGGCGGAACAGCCTTGGAGCGCCTGGAGCTGGTCCATGGCCAGCTGGGCGGTGGGATTGGTGACGGCGCTCATGGCCAGGGCCACCAGGACCTCGTCGGTGTGCAGCCGGGGGTTGCGGTTGCCCAGGTGGGTGATCTTCAGCTTCTGGATGGGCTCGATGACTGCGGGGGCGATGAGGTGCTCGGCCTTGGGGATGCCCGCCAGGGCCTTGAGGGCGTTGAGCAGGGCGGCGGAGGAACCGCCCAGCAGTTCGCTGGTCTTGCCGGTGACGATGCGGCCGTCCGCCAGCCGGATGGCCACGGCGGGGAGACCGGTCTCCCGGGCGCGGGCCAGGGCGGGGCCGGTGACCGGACGGTCCGCCTCGGTGACGCCCGCCTGGTTCATCAGCAGCTCCAGCTTGTACACGCTGCCGTCCTCGGCGGCGCCCCGGCGCTGCTCGCACCGGGCGATGAAGTAGCGGCGGATGATCTCCTGGCGGGAGGCCTCCCGGCAGACCTCGTCGTTGACGATGCAGCTGCCCGCCATGTTCACGCCCATGTCCGTGGGGGAGCAGTAGGGCGAACGGCCGGAGATCTTCTCCAGGATGGCGGAGAGCACCGGGAAGACCTCCACGTCCCGGTTGTAGTTCACCGCGGTGACGCCGTGGGCCTCCAGGTGGAAGGGGTCGATCATGTTCACGTCGTTGAGGTCCGCGGTGGCGGCCTCGTAGGCCAGGTTCACCGGGTGCTTGAGGGGGAGATCCCAGATGGGGAAGGTCTCGAATTTGGCGTAGCCGGCGGGGACGCCCCGTTTGTATTCGTGGTAGAGCTGGCTGAGGCAGGTGGCCATTTTGCCGCTGCCCGGGCCCGGGGCCGTGACCACCACCAGGGAACGGGAGGTCTCCACATACTGGTTGCGGCCAAAGCCCTCCTCGCTGACGATGAAGGGGATGTTGTTGGGATAACCGGCGATGGGATAGTGCAGGAAGACCCGGATGCCCAGGTTCTCCAGGCGGGTCTGGAAGGCCTGGGCCGCCGCCTGGCCGGTGAAGCGGGTGATCACCACGCTGCCCACGTATAGGCCGATCTCCCGGAAGGCGTCGATCAGGCGCATGACCTCGGAATCGTAGGTGACGCCCAGGTCACGGCGGACCTTGTTCTTTTCGATGTCCGCCGCATTGACGGCGATGACGATCTCCGCCTGGTCCTTGAGCTGCAGCAGCATGCGCACCTTGCTGTCCGGCTGGAAGCCCGGCAGCACCCGGGAGGCGTGGTAGTCGTCGAACAGCTTGCCGCCGAACTCCAGATAGAGCTTGCCGCCGAACTGCCGGATGCGCTCCTTGATCTTTTCGGACTGCGTGGCCAGATAGCGGTCGTTGTCGAAACCCAATTCCTTCATAGTTCTCCCCAACCCTTTTGCTATGTTTGTTTCAAGGCAAAGCCCCGTGACAGACCACGGGGCTTTTGCACAGGTGATGGAACGACGGGACGGAAGCGGTTACTCTTCGTCCATATGCTGTAAAGCGGCCTGGCCGCCCAACAGTGTGACTTTCTTTTTCCAGCCGCCCTTGATGTAGAACACCGCCGTGAGCAGCGCGCCGATGATCCAGGAGACCAGCAGGGAGATGAACAGCGGATCGGGCGTGCCGGAGCCCATGACGCCGCCGGCAGGACGGGTGAAGTATTCCATGATGTAGGCGATGGGGACACGGACCACCACGGTGGTGATGATGGAGATCCACATGGGGGTCATGGTGTCGCCTGCGCCGCGCATGACGCCGGAGAGCACCTGGGTGACGCTCATGGCGATGTAGCCCACGGCCAGGATGTCCAGCATCCGCATGCCCAGGGCGATGACCTCAGGGGTCTCGGTGAAGAGGTAGATCAGGTTGCGGCCGAAGAGGAGGATCATGCTCACCAGGATGGCGGAAACGCCCACGCCCAGGATCATGCCGCTCTTGGTGCCCTTTTCCACCCGGTCCATCCGGCCCGCGCCGATGTTCTGCCCGGCGAAGGTGGTCATGGCGGTGCCGAAGGTGAAGTTGGGCATCATGGCGAAGCCGTCCACACGCATGACCACGGTGTTGGCGGCGATGACGTAGGTGCCGTAGGAGTTGGTCAGGGACTGGACGATGATCATGGCGAAGGAGAAGATGGCCTGGGTGAGGCCGCTGGGCAGGCCCAGGGTGACCAGACGCATGACCAGGTTCTTTTTGGGGATGAGCATCCGGGGGGTGACCTCCAGGACGTCCTTCATGTGGAGCAGACGCCAGATGCACATGGTGCCCGAGACCCACTGGGCGATGACGGTGGCATAGGCCACGCCGGGCACGCCCCAGTGGAACACCGCCACGAAGAGGACATCCAGGACGATGTTGAGGCCGCAGGCCACCAGCAGGAAGACCAGGGGCATGACGGAATCGCCCAGGCCGCGGAGCACGCCGGAAACGATGTTGTAATACGCGCTGCCCAGCATGCCCACGAAGAGGATGATCATGTAGGCGCAGGTGTCTTCAAAGATATCGGCAGGGGTGCCCAGCAGGCGCATGGCCGGCCGGGTGATGATGGGCCCCAGGATCATCACGATGGCGGTGGTGACGAAGGTGGCAGTGATGGTGGTGCCCACGGTCTGGGACAGGGTGTCCTTGTCTCTGGCCCCGAAGAACTGGGAGGCCATGATGCTGGCGCCTACGGAGACGCCCATGAAGAGCACCAGCAGCAGATTGATGATGGGGCCGCTGGCACCGATGGCCGCCAGGGCGCCGTCCCCCACATAATTGCCCACCACGATGGAGTCCACGGTGGAGTAGAGCTGCTGGGCCACGTTGCCGATCAAAAGCGGAATGGAGAATTTGGCGATGTTGGACATGGGGCTGCCCACCGTCATATCCTGTGCGCCGAAAAATGCAGAAAGCTTTCCTGCCATTCGTCCGATCCTTCCTTTCTGTTTCATAACGCTCATGCAGGGAAGTTTGTTTGTTACCGAACAATCTCCCCTAACTATGATACCATATTTTGGACGGGATTTCTTTTGTGAGAGGTGACGAAGATGGGAAAAAGATTTTGTGGTTTTTCACAAAAGACAGACATTTTGTCGGCAGGAAGGGGTTTTTGTGGGAAAAGAGGCGGGCGGGGGAGAATTTTTGCTTGCGTTCGCCGCGGTTTCCCGGTATACTGGATGGGAACGGAGAGGAGGGACCCACATGAAATGGATCATCGCATCGGACCTGCACGGGGACGCGGACTGCTGCCGGACGCTGCTGGAGGCGCTGGAGCGGGAACAGGCCGGCCGGATGCTGCTGCTGGGCGATCTGCTGTATCACGGGCCGCGCAACGACCTGCCCGCCGGATACCGGCCCAAGGAGGTCATCGAGCTGCTTTCCGCCGTGAAGGAGCGGCTGTGCTGCGTGCGGGGCAACTGCGAGGCGGAGGTGGACCAGCTGGTGCTGCCCTTCCCGGTGATGGCGGACTATGCGCTGCTGCCCCTGGGAGAGCGAACGGTCTTTGCCACCCACGGCCATGTGTGGAATGCCCAGCACCTGCCGCCCCTGTGCCCGGGAGACGTGCTGCTGCACGGCCACACCCATGTGCCGACCTGGGAGCCGGCCGGAGACGTGTGGGTGCTGAACCCCGGCTCGGCAGCCCTGCCCAAGGAGGGCTGGCCCAAGGGCTATCTGACGCTGGAGGAAAACACGTTTGTCTGGAAAGAGCTTTCCGGTGAAGCATACCACCGGCTGACCCTTTGATCGACCCTGACAGGAGGTTTTTTGAAATGGAATTGCTGACGTTTGAGCCGGTCCCCGGCAGCGGGGCCAGTGTCCAGGCCTATCTGCACACCCCGGTGTGGGAGATGTCCGTGCGGCGGGAGCGCTACCCCGCAGTGGTGGTCTGCCCCGGCGGCGCCTATGCCTTCGTCTCCCAGCGGGAGGCGGAGCCCGTGGCCCTGCCGTTTTTTGCCCGGGGGTACAATGTGTTCGTGCTCACCTACACCTGCGGGGAGCAGGCCCGGGACTTTGCGCCGCTGATCCAGCTTTCGGAGACGGTGCGGCGCATTCGGGAGACGCCCCAGTGGCGGGTGGACCCGGAGCACATCGCCGTGTGCGGGTTCTCCGCTGGAGGGCATCTGGCCGGGAGCCTGGGCGTACTGTGGAACGACCCGGAATTTTTGCGGCACTATGGGGATCGCAGCGGCAAGAACCGTCCCGACGCCATGCTGCTGTGCTATCCGGTGCTGCTGGCCAACGCCTATACCCATGAGGAGTCCATTCGGAACGTTAGTGGGGACGTGCCGGGCGGGGAGCGGTACCGCTACTTTGCCCTGGACGAGCACGTGTCCGCCAGCACCTGTCCCACGTTCCTGTGGCACACGGCGGAGGACGGCGGTGTTCCCGTGGAGAACACCTTGCTGTTCGCGTTGGCGCTGCAGAAGGCCCGGGTGCCCTTTGAGGCACATGTCTTCCCCACGGGGGGACACGGGCTCTCCACCTGCACGGCGGAGACCTGCGGCACCGCCGACCCCTATAACGGCCGGTGGCTGGGGCTGGCCATGGACTGGCTGGACCGGCAGTTCGGGTTCACGCTGTGAGGCTGGGAGAACAGAAAATCAGTTGAAAAGAGGAAGGACCATCCATGAAATTAGGTATCGTGGGGCTGCCCAATGTGGGCAAGAGCACCCTGTTTAACGCCATCACCAACGCGGGGGCGCAGTCGGCCAACTACCCGTTCTGCACCATCGAGCCCAATGTGGGAGTGGTGGCTGTGCCCGACAAGCGCCTGGACGCCCTGAACGAGATGTATCAGCCCAACAAGTTCACTCCCGCCACTGTGGAGTTCGTGGACATCGCCGGACTGGTGCGGGGAGCCTCCAAGGGCGAGGGCCTGGGCAACAAGTTTCTCAGCAATATCCGGGAGGTGGACGCGGTGGTCCACGTGGTGCGCTGCTTTGAGGGCGGCGACGTCATCCACGTGGAGGGCAGCGTAGACCCCGCCCGGGACATCGAGACCATCGACCTGGAGCTCATCCTCTCCGACCTGGAGGTGCTGGAACGGCGGATCGACCGGACGCGGAAATCCCTGAAGGCGGATAAGAGATTCCAGGGGGAGCTGGACTTTTACGAGCGGCTGCAAAAGGCCCTGGAGGCCGGGCAGTCTGCCCGGAGCGTGGCCTGCTCGGAGGAGGAGGCGCAGTGGATGGCCTCCGTGTCGCTGCTTACCAACAAGCCCATCATCTTTGTGGCGAACATGAGCGAGGGGGACTTCAAGACCGGGCTGGAGCATAGCGCCCACCTGGCCACGGTGCGGCAGTACGCCGAAAAGGAGCACGCCGCGGTGGTGCCCATCTGTGCCGAAACGGAGGCGGAGATCGCCTCGCTGGAGCCGGAGGAAAAGGAACTGTTCCTCAGCGACTTGGGGCTGGAGCAGTCCGGCCTGGACCGGCTGATCACCGCGTGCTATGACCTGCTGGGGCTCATGTCCTTCCTGACCGCCGGCAAGGACGAGGTGCGGGCCTGGACCATCCAGAAGGGGACCCGGGCGCCCCAGGCCGCCGGAAAGATCCACACCGACTTTGAGCGGGGCTTTATTCGGGCTGAGGTGGTGTCCTTCGACGAGCTGATGGCCTGCGGCTCCATGAATGCGGCCCGGGAAAAAGGACTGGTGCGCTCGGAGGGCAAGGAATATGTGATGCAGGACGGGGACATCGTCCTGTTCCGGTTCAACGTGTGAGGAGGCCGCCTGTGGAAAGACCGAAATATCTCATCAAAGACACCACCCGGGAGGAACGGATGGAGATCGTGCGGCGGTCCTTCGGCACGGAGGACAGCTGCGAAAGCGGCGTGGCGGACCCGTTCAAGATGTATCAGGCGTATATCGACGGGGAGAAGGAGATCGCCGAGATCAATTTGGCCTATCGGGCGCACTACACCCACGGGTGAGGCGCGGCCGGAGGGTCGGAGACGGACCAAGGGCCCGCAGAGTTCCGCTCTGCGGGCCTTTTTGTCTATTTTTTGCTTGTGAGCGGTGCCTACGCGGGCCGGTCCACTTCTGCCGACCGGGGTATAATCGGGAGGGGAATGCCCCAAAATCGGTTGCAGGAGGACCCATCATGGCAAGGAAAGGCGAAAACATTTACAAACGGAAAGACGGCCGCTGGGAGGCCCGGTATATCAAGGGCTACGAGCCTTCCGGCAAGATCCGGTACGGCTTCTGCTACGGCAGAAGCTACCGGGAGGCCAAGGAAAAGGCTCTGACCATGCAGACGTCGCTGCGAAGCCCCGCACCCTCTCCTCCGTCCCTCAGCACGAGCCGGAGACGGTTTGCCCGCTTCTGTGCAGACTGGCTGCAGACGGTGCGGGGGCAGGTGAAGGAATCGACCTATGTGAAGTACGGAAAGATCCTGGAAAAGCACATCCTGCCCCAGCTGGGCAGTCTATTCCCCTCGGCCTTCAGCACCCAGGCGGTGGGGCGGTTTCGGTCCGCTCTGCTGGAAAAAGGGCTTTCCGCCAAGACGGTGCGGGATATCCTGACGGTGCTGCGCTCGGTGCTGAAGTATACGGCCCAGCAGTTCCCCGGGACGTTCCCGGCGGTGGAGATCCAGTATCCCAAGGAGACGAAACAGGAGGCGCGGGTGCTCACGCTGGAGGAGCAGCATCGGTTGGTGGCCTATCTGCAGACGGACCTGGACCGGTGTCGTCTGGGGGTCCTGCTGGCGCTGCTGACGGGGATGCGGATCGGGGAGCTGTGCGCGCTGCGCTGGGAAAACATCTCCCTGCAGGACCGGACGATCCAGATCTGCGCCACCATGCAGCGGCTGCAGGACTTGGACGGGACAGGGACCCACAGGACCAGGGTGGTCATCGACGCCCCCAAAAGCGCGCAGTCGATCCGGACCATTCCCCTCACCGAAAGCGCGGCCCGGCTGTGCGAACCGTTTGATCCCCACGACCCGGAGGCCTATTTTCTGACGGGCACGAAGCGGTTCCTGGAGCCCCGGCGGATGCAGAAGCAGCTGGCCGGGTATACGGCTGCCTGCGGGCTGGAGGGCGTCCATTTTCACACCATCCGCCACACCTTTGCCACCCGCTGCGTGGAGGTGGGGTTCGAGATCAAGAGCCTGTCCGAGATCCTGGGCCATGCCAACACGACCATCACCCTGGATCGGTACGTACATTCTTCGATGGAGCTCAAGCGGGAGAACATGGAAAAGCTGGCGGCGGTGGGCCTGTAAAAGGCACTGCAAAAAACAGCGGACGGGCGGCAGCAGCCGTCCGTCCGCATGGTTTGGGAACAGGATTCAGTCCACGGCGGGGCTGGCCCGCATGGCCAGGATGGTCCGGGAGATGAGGGTGTCCAGATCCCAGCCCAGCATCTCGGCTCCCTGGAGGATCACGTCCCGGGAACAGCCTGCCGCGAATTTCTTGTCCTTGAATTTTTTCTTCACGCTGGGCAGCTCCAGGTCATCGACGCTCTTGGAAGGGCGCATGACGGCCACGGCGCCAATGAGCCCGGTGAGCTCGTCCACCGCGAAGAGGACCTTTTCCATTTCGTGCTGGGGGGCCACGTCGGCTGCCAGGCCGTAGCCGTGGCTCACCGCCGCGTGGATGAGCCGTTCATCCAGGCCCAGCTCGCGCATCAGTGCCTGCTCTTTGACGCAGTGTTCTTCCGGCCAGCGCTCGAAGTCCAGGTCGTGGAGGATGCCCACGGCCTTCCAGAAATCGCTTTCGGCTCCGTAGCCCAGCTCCTGGGCGTACCACGCCAGCACGTCGCCCACGATGCGGCCGTGCTTTCGATGGAAATCGCCTTCATTGTACTGGCACAGGATGTCCCATGCCTGTTCCGGTGTGGGGATCATATCATTCGCTCCTTTTTTCGTTTGGTTCGCATTTATCCGTGGAAGCGGCCGAACACGAATTGGCCCGACGCGCTCAGGTCCTTGTCCTGCCAGCCGCCCTCCGGCGAAGCGCCGGGGCGCAGGGCTGCCGAAGTCTCGTCTTTGTCGCACAGGGACCAGTTGGCCCAGCTGATGCGGTGCTCGTTGAGAAAATCCAACCACTGCTCCGCTTCCTTTTGGAACACGCCGCCGCTACCGGAGGCATCGCTGACGCCCCATTCTGTGACGAACAGGGGCAGGCCCTGTTCCAGGGCGGCCTGGGCACGGTCCCGCAGCCACGCGCCGTGGGTGCCGGCGTAAAAATGCAGGGTGTACATCAGGTTCTCCCCCGAGACGGGATCGGCGGCCGCCTGGTCCACATCCTGGCTCCAGGTGGGGCTGCCGATGAGGATCACCGCTTCGCTGCCGGTCTGACGGATGGCCCGGACCAGCCGCTGGGCGTAGGGCTTGACGTGGTCCTTCCAGGTGACAGGCCCGTTGGGTTCGTTACAGATCTCAAAGAGGATGCCGGGTTCGTCCCGGTAGCGGAGGGCCATTTCCGTGAAAAAGGCCTCGGCCTCCGTCACGTGGTCCATGGGGTTGCCGTCCGAAAGGATGTGCCAGTCGATGATGGCGTACAGGTCACTGGCTAGGGCGGCGTCCGCGGCGGCGATCACCTTCTGCTTGATCCCTTCGGGATCGGACAGATAGCCGTTTTCTCCGGTGTACATGGCGATGCGGAACAGATTTGCCCCGTAGTGCGCAGTGGTCTCGATGGCGCCTCGGGAGGTGAAACCGCCGTACCATTGCAGCCCATGGGAGCTCATGCCCCGCAGGACCACCGGCTGGCCGTCTTCTCCGCAAAGCTGAGTGCCCACCACCTGGAGCTTTCCGTTTTCCGAGACACCGCCGCTGCGGATCACAGGGGAAACGGTCTCGCCGGGGGTCGGCTGGGGCGTCTGGCTGATCCGGGCGGCCCGACAGACCAGGGCGCAGGCCTCGGCGCGGGTCAGGTGGGCGTTGGGCTGGAAGCTGCCATCCGGCATGCCCACCGCCACACCGGTCTGATAGGCGGCGAAGACCGGTTCATAGTACCGGCCGGAGAGGTCGGAAAAATCCCGAATACGGGGCGCCCAGGTGCTGTATTCCCCCCGGGCGTCGGGCAGAAAGGCATTCATGACGATCTTCACCGCCAAAGCCCGGGACAGGGGCTGGTCGTACTGTGCCGAAACGGGCGGGAGCTCGTCGTAATCGAACCACCGGCGCTCCCGGGCGGCAGATACCCAGCCCTCGGCCCAGTGGCCCGCAGCGCCAGCGCGGCCCACCCCCGCCCGACGGGCGGCGATGGACACGAATTCTCCAGCTGTAACGGTCCGGTTGGGTGCAAAGGTGCCATCGGGCAGGCCCACCACCACCCCGGAATCGGCCATTTCCGTCACGTCCCGGTAGAACCAGTCTCCGGGACGGACATCGGGAAACGCCGGACGGGCCGGAGCACCTCCGCCCAGGGTCAGGGTCTCCAGCAGGAGCATCAGCGGCAAAACCAGACTGCAGATAGATCGAGCCATGGGGCACCTCCTTTTCAGAACAGATCCAGAACGTAGCAGGGCTTGCGGTAAAAGAGGGCCTCCAGGCCTTCGGACCGGAAGACCTGAACGCCAGGCAGCCACGGCAGGTCCTCCGCCGCATGAACGCCCAGCAGCAGTGCGGAAAAGGCCCCCACGGGCAGAAGGATCTGGGGCGGGTCATCCACCCGCTGGACCCGGTTGGGTCCGCCGGGATGGAAGGAGACCCGATAGGTGCCGGTATTTTCCGGCAGGGTGGAGTCCTCCACCTGGAGAGTCACACAGCCTTCCTGTCGGCAGGCACACAGCTCCAGAGCCTTTTCCACGTTGACCACCCGGAGCATGCCGTCGTGCAGGGTGGTGCACTGCATCGAGGCGGCCTCGGGGAGCAGATCGAACACCGGGATGTGGGCGGGAACGCTGAACCGGATGGCGTCAAAGTTGGCGATGAAAGCAGTGGCGACGAATTTCAGCAGCCCGGTGAGAGCGCGGGCATCCCGGAAGAGCAGGGCATTTCGACCGGAAAACAGAGGGTTGCAGCTGAGGACGTCTCCATCCCGGCCGCCGATGAGGAACGCACCTGGCGTGCCCTGTTCGTCCTCCCACAGGAAAATGCTGCGGCGCTGGGCAAAGAGCTTTTTCAGGTCCAGATCCGGGTCGTAGACCGTTCGGACCACGGAGAGGTTGCAGGACTCGTAGCAGGCGTTGTAGACCTGCAGCAGTGGGTCCAGGCTGTCCCCGGGGAAGAGCTGCCGCACCCGGCCGCCCACATTGGGCAGGGAGCGCAGGTCTCGCAGGGGCAGGGTCAACCGATGGAACAGCGGGCCGTTCTCATACCCGAACTGCCGGTAGAATGCGGTGGAGAAGGGGTATAGAGCGGAGAGGACATACCCCTGGCTGCGGAGATCCTTGAGGGAGGCCTGGAACAGGCTGCGGATGGCCCCTCCCCGCCGGTACGGCGGCAGGGTGGCGACGCCGCCCACGCCGGCCATGGGGACCGAATGCCCATCGAACCGGGCAGAAAAGAGATTCATGACCAGACTGGCCCCAGGGGTTTCCTCCCCCGGGAAAAAAGCGCCCCAGTGTTCCGCTTTGGGGTCTTCTGCGGCCGAAGGAGCTTCTTCGGCGGCCTTGTCCCAGTCAAAATCACCTTCAAAACAGACGGCCATGTTGCGCTGGGACCACCGGATTTCGGCGGGGGTCAGTTTTCGTGCGAGTAGCATATGGACACCTCCCAGGTTTGCTGGAAGCTATTGTACCATATCCTTGTGCAAAACGCAACCGGCTGGGAGGTGTTCTCCGGCCCGCCGTCTCGCCGCCGCAGGCCGTGCGGCCTGCGGCCGGGGCTTTTTCTCAAGGGAAAAGCCCCGGGCCTCCTGCAAGGAGGCCCGGGACGAGGCGGCGGGTCAATGGCTGCAGCCATGCGCCTGACACAGCGACTGGGCGTTGGGATCGGTGGGATCCCAGGTGTGCCACTCCTCCAGCTGCAGACCCTGGGGCTTTTCCAAGGCTCCGGCAGGCCGATCGTTGGTGATGGTCACTTGCGTGCCCACAGCGCAATGGTCGTAGATCCACTTGGCATCCCCACAGCAGAGGCGGACGCAGCCCAGCGAACGGGTCTCCCCCAGGTGGTTGAATTCCTCCCACTCCAGATCGGCGTTGTCGTGGGTATAGTAGGGCACGGAGTGGAACAGATAGTTGCCCCAGATCTGGGTGCACCACTGGCCCCAGGAATTGTCCACCATGTTGAGCCATCGGTAGGTGGCGGGGACGTTCCAGGTGCCGATGGGTGTGGATTTCCCGCAGGAGGCCAGCATGGCCCGTACCGGCGTATTGAATTGACCAGAGTCATCCTGGGCGAAGACCACGACATAGTTTTGATTTTTGTACACTTCGATGCGTTACGGGCCCTCCACGACCCCCAGCCCGGAGAGGTCCTCCTGGAGCGCGCCGTCCAGGTAATACCGCCGCCAGCCCTGCCGCTGGGCAAAGCCGGTGTAGGCCTGGCCGGTCACGGGATCGAATTTGTACTCGGTCCCGTCGATCTTCCGGTCGCCTCGAGCGCACTTTCCAGTGGAAGGTTCCACGTAATACAGAGCTCCGTTTTCCCGGATCCATTTTCCGGTGGTGGGCAGCACGGCTTTTTCATAGGTGGACCAGGTCTCTTTGCCTGCGGAGCGGGTGTACTGGTGGGCAGTGGAGGCCTCCAGAATGTCGCCGTAGGCCCAGTGTTCGGGGAATACGTCGCAGAAGCCTTTGGCATCCGTGCAGGTCTGCAGGGCCGCTGTAGCGGGCCTGCCCAAGACACGGTTGAGGACCGTTACGGCCTGGACCCGTGTGATGGACGCCTCCGGGGCAAAGGAGCCGTCCGGCTGGCCGGAGATCCAGCCGGCCTCATTGGCAGCGGCGATCCTTGTCTCCGCCCAGTGGCCCTGTGTGTCGGGGAAAACAGACCGCCCGCTGCGGGAAAAGTTCAGATTGGTGACCAGGGTGACGAATTCCGCACGGCTCATGGGTTGGTCGGGAGCAAAGGTGCCGTCCGGCCGCCCGCTGAGGACCCCCAAACCGGCCAGAGTTTCCACGGCAGGGGCATACCAGGCGTCTGAATGCACATCGGAGAACTGTTTTTTGGGCCAGCTGTGTGTTTTGAGCAGGGTGTATATCATCTGGCAGGCCTCGGCGCGGGAAAGGGGGTCATTGGGCCCGAAAAGGCCGTTTGCCCGCCCGGAGATGTACGTTTTGTGCACGTTCAGTTCCAAAAGCTCGTCCAAACGGCGCTGCCAGCGGGCGGTATACACGGCGCTTTTTTGAATGGGCGTGTATCGGGAAGGATGGACCTGGACGCCGTTTTCGTCGTACCAGCCCAGAAACCGGGCAGCGGGCAGGGAGGGAGCAGCGGGGATCTCTGGCAGGGGCGACCCTTTTTTCACCGTATAGGTCTGCGGTTCCCCGGCGGGAGTCGGGTCGAACAGAATCGTGACCGTTTCTGCGGCCGGAGCCGGAGGGGTGAGGGGGTCGGTCGTCCGAGCGAGGACAGATGGAGAGACCAATGCACCGGCGACGGACAGGGTCAGCCAGCAGGCGAGCAGGACCAGCAGGGACGTAAACAGTGGGATCTTTTTCATATGGGCAGCTCCTTTGCGGGGTTCGATGCAAAAAAGGGTTCAAAGCGGGCCGGACCGGTGGTGCGTGCAGCGCAGGCCCCGCCGCCTTGCGCCCAGGCCGCAGGCCTGGGCGCTGCCGCCGCAGGCGGCAGCCGGCCGCCCCACGGGGCGGCGCAAGGCGGCGGGCAGGCGGTTTCCGGTCACCGGCGGGTCTCCGGTACCAGTATACCATAAAATGGACCGGGAAGAAAGCCTTTTTTGGCCGAGGCTGCCGGATGCGTCTTTTCCCGAGAAAAAAGATGGACAAAAAATGAAAAAAGACAACAAAACGGATGCGAAGTGTGGTACAATAGAGTTCACTTACAGGCGGGCGGGCCCGTCCATACGAAAGGGGTACGGCAGATGTATCACTTTTTTGCCATGCTTTCCAGAATGAAGTACATCAACCGCTGGGGCCTTATGCGCAACACCCGGCTGGAAAATATCTGCGAACACAGCCTGGAGGCGGCCCTGGTGGCCCACGCGCTGGCCACACTGGGCAATCGGCTGTTCGGAAAGACCTACGACCCGGAACGGGCCGCCATGCTGGCGGTCCTCCACGACGCCTCGGAGATCATCACCGGCGACATGCCCACCCCCGTGAAGTATTATTCGGAGGAGATCCGCCGGGCCTACACGGAGGTGGAGGACCGGGCCGTGGAGCATTTGGTCTCCATGCTGCCGGAGGAGCTGCGGCAGGACTACCTCTCCCTGATGACCCAGGAGGGTCCGGAGGACGAGGCGCTGCGGCCTCTGGTCAAGGCCGCGGACCGGATCTCTGCGCTGATCAAGTGCGTGGAGGAACGGCGCAGCGGAAATCGGGACTTTCTCAAAGCAGAGCAGACCATTCAGCAGACGGTCACGGAGATGGGACTGCCCGAAGCGGATTACTTTCTGCGGGAGTTCCTGCCCTCCTACGGGCTGACCTTGGAGGAGCAGGATTACACGCGGTCGGCGGGCCTGCATTTTGACGAGACGACCTCTCAGATGGTGTTTTCCAAAGCGCTGAAATAGAGTGTTGCGTTGAAGCAGCGCGTCTGGGTGTGCAGGAGGGTGGATTGAGCTTGAAGATCGGCAATGTGGAGATCGTTGGAAAAGCGGTGCTGGCGCCCATGGCTGGGGTCACGGACGCCGCATACCGGCAGATCTGTATGGAGATGGGCGCGGCGGCCTGCGTCACGGAGATGGTCAGCGCCAAGGCGGTGGAATACGGCGACCGGCGCACCGGTGCCTTGTGCGACCTGTCCCGGGACCGGCGGCCGGTGTTTTTGCAGCTGTTCGGCAGCGAGCCGGACAGTCTGGCTGCCGCTGCCCGGCAGCTGGAGAAATACAGCCCGGATGGATTCGACATCAACATGGGCTGCCCGGTGCCCAAGATCGTCTCCGGCGGGGCGGGCAGCGCCCTGATGAAAGATCCCCACAAATGCGGAGAGATCGTGCGGGCGGTGAAAAACGTCACCCAGCTGCCTGTCACCGTGAAGATGCGGGCGGGATGGGACCCCGAACACGTAAACGCCGTGGAGGTGGCGCTTCGGTGCGCGGAAGCGGGGGCGGCGGCGGTGACGGTCCACGGGCGGACCAAGGACCAGCTGTACCGCGGAAAAGCGGACTGGGAGATCCTGCGCCGGGTCAAGGAAGCGGTGGAGATCCCGGTGATCGGCAACGGAGACGTGGACGGCGCCCAGAGCGCCTGCCTGCTGTTGGAGCAGACCGGCTGCGACCTGGTGATGGTTGGCCGGGCGGCCTTGGGCAATCCCTGGGTGTTTGCACAGATCAACGCCTATCTCACCGAAGCCTGCCGCATCCTTCCCGGACCGGGGATCGCCGAACGGGTGCTGATTATCCGACGGCACATCGCACTGCTGTGCGATCTCAAGGGCGAGGACCGGGGCATGCGTGAAGCCCGCAAGCACGTGGGCTGGTATGTCAAGGGGCTGCGGGGCGCGGCGGAGTACCGCCGCCGGGCCGGAGAGCTGTGTACCCTGGAGCAGCTGGACGAGCTGCTCAAAGAGATGTTTCTGGAAAATCAAAACAGGGAGGTTTGAGCCATGAAACTGCTGGTATTGGACGGGAACAGTATCCTCAACCGGGCCTTTTACGGCATCAAGCTGCTGACAACAAAAAACGGCGACTTTACCAACGGCATCTACGGGTTCCTCACCATGCTCAAAAAGCTGCTGGACGAGACCGAGCCCCAGGCCGTGGCCGTGGCCTTTGACCGCAAGGAGCCCACCTTCCGGCACCAGCGGTACGCGGGGTACAAGTCCAACCGAAAGGGCATGCCCCCCGAGCTGGCGGCTCAGCTGCCGCTGCTGCAGGAGCTGCTGGGGGACCTGGGCTTCGTCACCGTGTCCTGTGCCGGCTGGGAGGCGGACGACCTTCTGGGGACATTGGCCCGGGCCTGCGAGGAGTCCGGCCACACCTGCATGATCGCCACCGGCGACCGGGACAGCCTGCAGCTGGTGTCCGATCGAACCAGCGTGCGCTATGCCTCCACCAAATTCGGCCAGCCCCAGGTCACCGTCTACGACCGGGCCAAGCTGCAGGAGGAATACGGCGTGACGCCGGAGCAGATGATCGACCTGAAGGCCCTGCAGGGGGATGCCTCCGACTGCATCCCCGGCGTGGCGGGCATCGGACCCAAGGGGGCCGGAGAGCTGATCCAAAAATACGGCAGCGTGGCGTATCTCTATGAGCACCTGCCCGAACTGGAGATCAAGCCCGGGACGCGGGCCAAGCTGGAGGCATCCCGGGAGAACGCCTTCCTCAGCTATGAGCTGGGGACCATCCGCCGGGACGCGCCCATCGACACCCAGGTGGAGCACTATGTTCGGGGCCCGGGAGACCCGCAAAAGGCCGCCGCGCTCATGGTCCGTCTGGAGCTCTTCTCCCTGCTGGAAAAATTCGGCCTGGACGCGGCCACTGCTCCGGCGGCGGATGCACCCCCCGCCCTGCGCCCCGCGGTGGAGACCCTGCGGGACGGGGCCGCGCTGCTGGCCCGGATGGAGGATCAGGGGGAGGGGTATTTCCTGCCGGTCTGGGAACAGGGAGAGCTCCGGGAGCTTTTGGTCGCGCTGGAGGGCGTGGTGTACCGGTTCTCGCCCGATGAAGACTTTTTGCGGGCCCTTTTCGGCAACGAACGGATCGCCAAGTACACCGTGGATGTCAAGCCCCTGCACCGAATGGCCCTGCGCCTGGGCGTCCGGCTGCAAAGCGTGCGGATGGATACGGCCCTGGCCGGGTATCTGCTCAACCCCTCCGCCTCGGACTACGACGTGTCCCGGCTGTGCGCCGGATACGGCATACCGGTGCCGGAGGCCGACGACCCGGCAGTTTCCGCCGCCGCGGTGCTGCCGGCGCTGTGCCGGGCCCTGGAACGGGAGATCGACCAAAACGGCCAGCGGGAGCTGCTGGAGAACGTGGAGATCCCCCTCAGCCGGGTGCTGGCCCAGATGGAGCACGTGGGCTTTTTCGTGGACCGGGAGGCCATCCGCGTGTATGGCCAGGAGCTGGAACGTCGGGAAAAGGAGCTGCGCGACGAGATCATTGAGCTGGCCGGGGTGGAGTTCAACATCCAGTCCCCCAAGCAGCTGGGCGAGGTCCTCTTCGAGCGGCTCCAGCTGCCCCACGGCAAGAAGACCAAGACCGGCTGGGCCACCAATGTGGACGTGCTGGAGGACCTGCGTCCCCTGCACCCGGTGGTGGGCAAGGTGCTGGAATACCGGGCCGTGGCCAAGCTGCGCTCCACCTACTGCGACGGGCTGTTGAAGGTCATTGGCCCCGACGGGCGCATCCATTCCAATTTCAACCAGACCGAGACCCGCACCGGACGCATCTCCAGCACGGAGCCCAATCTGCAGAACATCCCCGTGCGCACACCCCTGGGCCGGGAGCTGCGGAAATTCTTCGCAGCCGAAAACGGCGTGCTGGTGGACGCGGACTATTCCCAGATCGAGCTGCGGGTGTTGGCCCATGTGGCCAACGACGCTGTCCTGCGGGAGGATTTCCTGCAGGGCCGGGACATCCACGCCTCCACGGCGGCCAGGGTCTTCGGCATGCCCCAGGCCTTCGTCACCCCGGAGATGCGCAGTCGGGCCAAGGCAGTGAACTTCGGCATCGTCTACGGCATCGGCGCGTTCTCCCTGTCCAAAGATATCGGTGTCAGCCGGGCCGAGGCGGAGGCCTATATCCAGGAGTATCTCAAAAACTATTCCGGCGTGGACGCCTATATGAAGCGGGTGGCGGAGCAGGCCAAGGAGCAGGGCTATGTGGAGACCCTCTTCGGCCGCAGACGGTATCTGCCGGAGCTCAAGAGCTCCAACTTCAACACCCGTTCCTTTGGGGAGCGGGTGGCCCGGAACATGCCCATCCAGGGCACCGCGGCGGACATCATCAAGATCGCCATGGTGCGGGTCAGCGACCGCCTGGAGGCAGAGCATCTGCAGGCGCGGCTGATCCTCCAGGTCCACGACGAGCTCATCGTGGAATGCCCCGAGGAGGAAGCGGACAGGGTCCGGGAGGTGCTCACCCAGGAGATGGAGGGCGCGGTGCACTTCTCCGTGCCCATGAAGGCCGACGCCCATGCGGGCCGTACCTGGTATGACGCCAAGGGATGAGCTCCCCCAAAATTTGGAACGATCCAGGAGGGAAACCGATTTGAAAGTCTTGTTCGTATGCACCGGGAACACCTGCCGCAGCCCCATGGCCCAGGGCATCTTCCGCAAAATGCTGCTGGAAAAGGGCCTGGAGGAACAGGTGCTCTGCCAAAGCGCAGGGCTCTCTGCGGTGGAGGGCGCCCCGGTGTCTGAAAACGCGGTGCTGGCCTGCCGGGAGATCGGCGTGGACATTTCTGAGCACCGGGCCAGGCGGCTCACAGCCGAAGAGTTGCCCATGTGGGACCTGTATTTTACCATGTCCCAGACCCACGGGTACATACTCCGTCAGGCCGGGATCCCCGAGGGCTCCATCTACGTGCCCGGCACGGTGGAGGACCCCTTCGGCGGGTCTCTGGACGATTACCGGCGGTGCCGGGACCAGCTGGCGGCTGAGCTGCAGGGCTTCATGGCCGAGCTGGAGCACCGGCTGCAGATCCGAGGGAGCTTATGACCGAGATCGTGCCCATGCGGCTGAAACATGTGGCCCGGGTGGCGGAGCTGGAGCGGCTGTGCTTTGCCTTTCCCTGGAGCGAGCAGACGCTGATCGACGGGCTGGGGAACCCCCAGTGGGCGTTTTTTGTGGCGGAGGATCAGGGCCAGGTGGCGGGCTATGCCGGCATGATGTTCGCAGCCGGGGAGTGCTTTGTGGCGAATCTCGCGGTCTTTCCCGCGTTTCGCCGCCGGGGCGTGGCCACGGCGCTCCTGCTCCGGCTGCTGGAAAAGGCCCGGGCGGTGGGCGGCGAGTTCCTGTCGCTGGAGGTGCGCCCCTCCAACCGCAACGCCATCGCGCTCTACGAAAAGCTGGGTTTTTCCCTGGCGGGCCGCCGCCGGGATTTCTACGACAAGCCCCGGGAAGACGGGCTCATCTACACGAAATGGCTGTGAGGAGGCAGGTTTGTGAAGATCTTGGGTATTGAAAGCTCCTGCGACGAGACCGCCGCCGCGGTGGTGGAGGACGGCAGGCGGCTGCTGGGGGCCGCCGTGGCCTCCCAGATCCCGGAACACCGGGTCTACGGCGGCGTGGTGCCGGAGATCGCCTCCCGGCGGCACGTGGAGAACATCATCCCCGTGGTGGAGGAGGCCCTGGCCCGAGCCGGGCTGGGTTTCCCCCAGCTGGACGGCCTGGCGGTGACCTACGCCCCGGGGCTCATCGGGGCGCTGCTGGTGGGGGTGAATTTTGCCAAGGGGCTGTCCCTGTCCACCGGCCTGCCGCTGATCCCGGTCCACCACCTGCGGGGCCACATCGCCTCCTGCTATCTGTCCCATGCCCAGCTGCAGCCCCCCTTCTTGTGCCTGGTGGTGTCCGGGGGCCACTCCCACATCGTGGCGGTGGAGGACTACACCCGGCTGCGCATCCTGGCTCAGACCCGGGACGACGCGGCGGGGGAGGCCTTTGACAAGGCCGCCCGGGCCATGGGGATCCCCTATCCCGGCGGCGTTGAGCTGGACCGCCTGGCGGAAGAGGGCGACGAAAACGCCTACGCCTTCCCGCGGCCCCGGGTGGCCGGCGCCCCCCTGGATTTCAGCTTTTCCGGCCTCAAAACCGCGGTGCTCAATCTCCTCAACGGCGCCCGCCAGCGGGGGGAAACCATCCCGGTTCCGGACCTGTGCGCCTCCTACCGGAAGGCGGTGGTGGGGTACCTGGTGGACCACTTCCTGCGCTGTGCCCGGGAGACCGGGATGCACACCCTGGCGGTGGCGGGCGGGGTGTCCGCCAACCGGCTGCTGCGCCGGGAGCTCCAGCGGCTGTGCGGAGAGGCAGGGTACCGGCTGTATCTGCCCGAGCTCTCCCTGTGCGGAGACAATGGGGCGATGATCGCCTCCCAGGGCTATTACGAGTACCAGAGCGGCCACGTGGCCGGCATGGACCTGAACGCCTACGCCCAGCGTTCCATCGAATTGGGCTGACCGGGGATCCCCCGGCCGGCGGAAACGGAGAGAGCAAAATGATCAGCGGAGCAGGGATCATGGTCCGTTGCCTGGAAGCGGAGGGCACGGACACGATTTTCGGATATCCCGGGGCGGCGATCTGCCCCTTTTATGACGCCCTGTACGATTCCCCCATCCGCCATGTGCTGGTGCGGTCCGAGCAGAACGCAGCCCACATGGCCAGCGGCTGGGCCCGCATGGCGGGGCGGCCGGGGGTGTGCGTGGCCACCTCCGGTCCGGGCGCGGCGAATCTCATCACGGGCATCGCCACCGCCTATATGGATTCCATCCCCCTGGTGGCCATCACCGGCCAGGTGGACCGGGAGCTGCTGGGCCGGGACGTCTTCCAGGAGACGGACATCACCGGGGCGTGCCAGTCCTTCACCAAGCACAGCTATCTGGTCACCCGGGCAGCCGACCTGCCCCGGGTGTTCCGGGAGGCGTTCGTCCTAGCGGCCACGGGCCGGCCCGGGCCCGTGCTCATCGACGTGCCCCAGGACGTGCAGGAGGAGCTGTGTCCGGACTTTACGTACCCCGAACAGGTGGAGATCCTGGGCTATAAGCCCACGGTCCAGGGCCACCCGGTGCAGATCAAAAAGGCCGTGGAGGCCATTGCCGGAGCACAGCGCCCCATTCTCTGCTGCGGCGGCGGGGTGCTGCTGGCCAACGCCCGGGAGGCCCTCCAGCGCTTCGCTGCCCAAAGCGGTATCCCGGTGGTGGCCACCATGATGGGCATCGGGGCCATGGCCAACACGGCCCTGCCCGGTGAAAACGAACCCGTCTATCTGGGCATGATCGGCCGGTACGGCCGCAGCTACGCCAACCGGGCCCTGGGAGAGGCCGACCTGGTGGTCTTCTGCGGGGCGCGCCTGGGGGACAGGGCCATCACCATGCCGGACCGCATCGCGGAGCAGGCCACGGTGATCCACATCGACGTGGACCCGGCGGAGATCGGCAAAAACCTGCGCACGGACATCCCCATCGTGGGGGACATCCGCTGGGTGCTGGAGGCTCTGACCCGGCAGGTCTCCCCCCGGGACCTGACCCCCTGGCGGCGGCAGGTGCTGGAATACAAGACCCGGTCCGTCCCGGCTGGGACGGACCGGACGGACGCGGTGGAGCCCCGGAGCTTCCTGCGGGCCCTTTCCCGGATGATGGACGCCGACGCGGTGCTCTGCGCCGACCCGGGGCAAAGCCAGCTCTGGGCGGCCATCCACTACACCCAGCGGGAGGGACGGTTCCTCACCAGCGGCGGCCTGGGCACCATGGGCTACGCGGTCCCAGCCGCCTTGGGCGCCAAGCTGGCGGCGCCCCGGCGCCAGGTGGTAGCGGTGTGCGGCGACGGCGCCTTTCAGATGAGCCTGTGCGAGCTGGCCACCGTGCGGGCCTGTAACGTCCCGCTGAAGATCCTGCTGTTCGACAACCGCCGCTTGGGCCTGGTGCGGGAGTTTCAAAACCAGCAGTACCGCGGGCGGCATATCGCCACCCACATGGAAGGCAACCCGGATTTCGTGGCCCTGTGCCGGGCCTATGGCCTGCGGGCAGAGCTTGCCGGGAACAACCGGGAGGCCGAACGCCTGGCGGGGGAGATGCTGGCCAGTCCCGGGCCCTTTGTGCTGGTGTGCCGGGTGGACCCGGATACCCCCACGGTCTGAAAGGAGGCCCTGCCGTGAAATATACCCTTTCCGTCCTGGTGGAGAACCGACCCGGGGTGCTGGCCCGGGTGGTCTCCCTGTTCGCCCGCCGGGGGTACAACATCGACGCCCTCACCGTGGGCGCGTCGGAGACTCCCGGCATCGCCCGAATGACCCTTTCCGGGGAGGGGGACAACTACATCCTGGAGCAGATGGAGAAGCAGCTCAACAAGATCGTCCCGGTGATCAAGGTCCGTTCTCTGGGCCCGGAGGCGATGCGCAGCGAGCTCATGCTCCTGAAACTCAACTGCGACCCCCCAAGCTTCGGCCAGATCCACCAGATCGCCACCCTGATGGACGCCCAGGTGGTGCAGGTCACCCGCAGCTCGGTGACCCTGCGCTTTGCCGGCTCTCCGGAGCAGTGCGACACCCTGTTCGAGCTCACCCGGCCCTTCGGCGTGAAGGAAGTGGCCCGGTCTGGCGTGCTGGCCGTGGACTGACTGCTCCCCGCCGGCCCCGGTCTCGCCCGCCCGTGCCCCTTTTGGGGGCACGGGCGGCTTTTTGCCATGCGGGCAAAAAGCCTGGGGCGTTCCGCCCCGGCGAGACCGGCCCCCTCCCTCCCCGCCCATTTCCCGGCCAAAACCGCATGCCTCCAGCGGCGAAAAAACCGGGAAATCGGTTTTTTTCGGTTGCACAACACCTTTTTTTGTGGTATCATGTACAGGTATTTTGAAAAGGAGGAATGGCCAATGAAAATGGTATGGAAGTACCTGCGGCCCTACGTGCCGCGCATGTGTTGGGGTTTGGCCATCAAGTTCGTAGCGACCGTGATGGAGCTGCTGATCCCCTGGCTGCTGTCCCACATCATCGACGATGTGGTGCCTCTGGGCAGCATGGGGCTCATCGCTGCATGGGGTCTCGGCATGGTACTGGCGGCCTTTATGGCATGGATCTGCAATATCTCCGCCAACCGCAGCGCCGCCTACGTGGCGCAGCACACCACCCGGGGCATCCGCCACGACTTGTTTGACAAGATCTCCCAGCTCAGCTGCGCGCAGGTGGACCGCTACACCATCCCGTCGCTGGAATCCCGCCTCACCAGCGACACCTACAACGTCCACCAGATGGTGGGCATGATCCAGCGCATGGGCGTGCGCGCCCCCATCATGCTGGTGGGCGGCATCCTGATCACCCTCACCCTGGATCCCGTCCTCACCCTGGTCCTCATCGCCACACTGCCGTTTCTGTCGGTGCTGGTCACCCACGTGTCCCGCAAGGGCATCCCGCTGTACCGGGAGGTCCAGCGGAAGACCGACGCCATGGTCCGGGTGGTCCGGGAGAACATCTCCGGCATCCGGGTCATCAAAGCCCTCTCCAAGACCGAGTATGAAAAGGACCGTTTTGCCGGCGTGAACCGGGATATGGTCAAGCAGGAGATCAAGGCCGGCATGACCATGTCCCTGACCAATCCCATCACCAACATCTTCCTGAACCTGGGCCTCACCGCCGTGATCCTGGTGGGCGCGTTCCGGGTCAATGCGGGCCTCTGCCAGCCCGGCATCATCCTGGCGTTCCTGTCCTACTTCACGCTGATCCTCAACGCCATGATGGGCATCACCCGCATCTTCGTCATGATCTCCCGGGGCGCGGCTTCCGGCTCCCGGATCGACGAGATCCTCCAGACCCCCGTGGAGCTGGAGGCCGTCCCCGGCGAAGCCCGGCCCTCTCCCTATCATGTGGAGTTCGACCACGTGAGCTTCTCCTACAATAAGAAGGAGAACAACGTGGAGGACATCAGCTTCCAGCTGCGCCCCGGCGAGACCTTGGGCGTCATCGGCGCCACCGGCTCCGGCAAATCCACCCTCCAGGCCCTGCTCATGCGCCTGTACGACGCGGATTCCGGCCGCATCGCCATCGCCGGCCGGGAGGTCAAGACCATCCCGCCGGAGGAGCTGCACACCAAGTTCGGCATCGTGTTCCAAAACGACGCGCTGTTTGCCGATACCATCTATGAGAACATCGACTTCGGCCGCAACCTGCCCAAGGAGGACATCGAAAAGGCCGCCCGGTGCGCCCAGGCGTGGGATTTCATCACCGCCCTGCCCGACGGCTTCGAGCACATGCTCTCCGCCAAGGGCACCAACCTCTCCGGCGGGCAGCGCCAGCGGGTGCTCATTGCCCGGGCCCTGGCCGGTTCTCCGGAGATCCTGATCCTGGATGACTCCTCCTCCGCGCTGGATTACCGCACCGACGCGGCCCTGCGCAAGGCCCTGCGGGAGGAGTACAGCCACACCACCACGGTCATCATCGCGCAGCGGGTCAGCTCCATCCTCCACGCCGCCCACATCCTGGTCATGGATGAGGGCCGGGAGCTGGGCTACGGCACCCACGAAGAGCTGATGGAGACCTGCCCGGTCTACCGCGAGATCGCGGAGATCCAAATGGAACAGGGGGCGATGTAAATGCCGCCAAGAGGAGGCTTCGGAGGCCCCAGAGGCATGAGCAGCGGCCGGGATGAAAAACCCCAGGACCGCAAAAAGGTGCTCCTCCGCCTGTGGGGATATCTCTATCATCAAAAATGGTGGATGCTGCTGGCAGTGGCCCTCACCGTCACCAGCAACCTGCTGGCCCTGCTGGGACCGTATCTGTCCGGCAAGGCCATCGACGCCATCGGCCTGACCGCCGGCGGCACCGATTTCCCGTCCGTCTATCTCTACTGCGGCCTGATGGTGGCGTTCTACGTGATCTCGGCCGTGTTCTCCTACGCGCTGTCGGTGCTCATGCTGCACATCACCCAGCGCATCGTCTTCCAGATCCGCTCCCAGGTGTTCCAGCGCCTCACGGTCCTGCCGGTAAAGTTCTTCGACGCCCACCAGACCGGCGACGTGGTCAGCCGCATCTCCTACGACATCGACACCCTCAGCGCGTCTCTGTCCAACGACCTGCTGCAGATCGCCGCCAGCATCATCACCGTCAGCGGCTCCTTCATCATGATGGTGAAGATCTCGCCCATCCTGGTGCTGGTATTCGTGGTGACCATCCCCCTGGCCGTCCTGTTCACCCGGTACATGGCCAAGCGGGTCCGGCCCCTGTTCCGCCAGCGTTCCGCCACCCTGGGTGAGCTCAACGGCTTCGTGGAGGAGATCATCTCCGGCCAGAAGACCACCAAGGCCTACCACCGGGAGGCCGTCATGCTCTCCCGGTTCGACCAGCGCAACGACGCCGCGGTGGACGCCTACTACAAGGCCGACTACTACGGCACCCTCACCGGCCCGTCCATGACCCTCATCAACAACCTGTCTCTGGCCATGGTCAGCGTGTTCGGCGCCATCCTGTTCCTGTTCGGCCGGGTGTCCATCGGCAACCTGTCCTCTTTCGTGCTGTATTCCCGGCGCTTCTCCGGCCCCATCAATGAGATCGCCAACATCATCAACGAGCTCCAGTCCGCCATGGCCGCAGCCGAGCGTGTTTTCCGTCTCATCGACGAGCCCGCCGAGCCGGACGACCGGTCCGACGCGGTGAGCGTGGACCATGTCCGCGGCGACGTGCGCATGACCCACGTCCAGTTCGGCTACGATCCCCAGAAGACCATCATCCACGACCTGAGCTTCCACGCGCCCCCCGGCGGCCTCATCGCCATCGTGGGCCCCACAGGCGCGGGCAAGACCACCCTCATCAACCTGCTCATGCGGTTCTACGATCCCCAGTCCGGCGAGATCACCCTGGACGACCGGAACATCCTGGGCATCACCCGCAAGAGCCTGCGCCTGTCCTACGCCATGGTCCTCCAGGACACCTGGCTCTTCACCGGCACGATTTTTGAAAATCTGGCCTACGGCAAAAAGGGAGCCACCCTGGAGGAGGTCCAGCGGGCGGCCAAGGCGGCCCACATCCACCGGTACATCATGAGCCTGCCCCAGGGGTACGACACCGTCCTGGATGAAAACGGCATGAACATCTCCCAGGGCCAAAAGCAGCTGCTCACCATTGCCCGGGCCATGCTCCTGGATGCCAAGATGCTGATCCTGGACGAGGCCACCTCCAATGTGGACACCCGCACGGAGATCCAAATCCAGGCAGCCATGCGGGAGCTGATGAAGGACAAGACCTGCTTCGTCATCGCCCACCGGCTGTCCACCATCCAGAACGCCGACAACATCCTGGTCATCCGGGACGGCGACATCGTGGAGCAGGGCAGTCACCGCCAGCTCATGGACCTGGGCGGCTTCTACGCCAGCCTTTACAAGTCCCAGTATCAATGATCCCAAGCCCAACCAACCCTCGGCCGGCAGCTTTCCCGCTGCCGGCCTTTGTCCGTGCCTAGGCCCGTGCCCGGGCGGGGCAATGACGCGGGGCGCGCGGTCCCCGCGCTTTACGCCTACGGGACGAAAATGGGTCGTCGCGCCCGCCCCTGCCGGGGCAAGGCAAGTCGCGGCCCCTGCCGGGGCAGGGCAACGCCGCGGGCAAGCGCCAACAAACCGAAAATGGGTCGTCGCGCCCGCCGGTCCGTGGCCGGACCGGCCAACGCCGCGCCCCAGTGCCTACTGGAAATCAATGAGTAATCGCGCCCGCCAGTCTGCGAAACCGGCCAAGGGCCCCACCCACCTCCCCCGTCTCGCCGCCCGCGCCACCTGGCGCGGGCGCTTTTGCTCCGCAAAAGGGGGCGCGGGCAAAAACCATTCCCGCGCCCGCGAGACGGCCCGTACCCGGGCGGGGCAAGCCGCGCCCCAATACCTACTTTTTTCCAGTGGGCCGTCGCGCCCGCCGGTGGCCCGGCAGGCCAAGTCGCGCATTGGTACTTTCAAACAATAGGAAAATCGTCGCGCCCGTAAGTTTACATAATTCACATTTCACACAACTCATCCCGCCCTGCAAACCCATCCCACAGGCCCATCTCCGCTCCACCCCTTCCTGTCGGGTTCCAGCCCGTTTTTTGGCTCTTCCGGCCCTTTTCCGGTATGGTTCAGACCCCTTCCCGTCCCGCTCCCGACATTTGTTCAAATATGAACAAATTGTAAATTTTGAAAAAATTTCAAAAAAGTTTCCCTCTCCAGGGAAACTTTACCCCTTTTAATAGGGGATATATGGAGGGGTCCGTAGCCGGACCGGCTAAGTCGCGGGGCGCGCGGTCCCCGCGCTTTACGCCTACGGGACGAAAATGGGTCGTCGCGCCCGTCCGTGGCCGGACTGGCCCAGTCGCGCCTCGCGCGTCCCGCGCTGATGCGTGCTAGAAAATTGTGGGTAGTCGCGCCCTCTGGTTCCTACAAACCGAAAACGATACCCAAACCCGCCCGACCGTGTCCGAACCCCCCTAAATTCAACCCCACAACCTACCTGAACCCAACTCATACCCTGCCCGTGCCCGGACAAGCAGAATCCTTTTCCGATCCGTGTCCCGCGTCGCTGCCAGCCTCCTCAACCCGCCAGCACCTCTGGAGGAACCCCCAACCTGCACGTTTCTCACCAAAAGCCCTGCAATTCCCGCTCCAACCCGCTCAATTTCCCCTTTGGACGTGCCGGAACCCCACCTCACCCCACCAAAAAATCCATCTCGTCCGCCCACCCCCCTCCCCCGTCTCGCCACCTGCTCCGCAGGCGCTTTTGCTCCGCAAAAGAGGGCGTGGGGCCCAAAATCAGGCCCCACGCCCTGCGAGACGGCACCCCATGCGGGGCGGCAAGTCGCGCCTTGACAACTTCATTCAAACGGATCATTTCCGCGCCGAAAGTGCCTGCAACCTGCTCAAACCCCTTCAAAACCGCCGCGAACCCTGCCGGGACCCGGCCGCAGCCGCTCCCCTGGGGGTCATCTCCGGCGCCGAGAGAGCTTCTGGCTCTCCGCCGGCGCGGTCTCCTCCCCGGCGGTGAGGCCCTTGCCGAAAAACGCCCGCACCAGGGCGGCCGGCTTGGGCGGGTTTCCGTAGAGCAGCACGCCGACGCGGTAGATCCGGGCGGCCACCACGCCGATGCCCACCACCGCCCCGGCCAGCAGCACCGCAGAGACCAGGATCTCCCAGGCGGGGACGGTGCTCATGGCGATGCGGGTGAACATGGCCATGGGCGAGGTGAGGGGCACGAAGGAGCAGATCTTCATCACCGGGTTGTCCACCGAGCCGGAGCTCATGGAGAAGACCACCACCAGGAACCCCGCCACGAACAGCAGCACCACCGGGGTGGAGGAGGTGTTCAGGTCCTCCAGCTTGCTGGCGGTGGAGCCGATGGCCCCGAACAGGAACGCGTAGATCAAAAAGCCCAGCAGGAAGAACAGCAGCAGGTACAAAAACAGGCTCAGCGGCATGGCGAACAGGGAGGGGACCAGGGGATTTTCCCCCCAAAAGTCCACGTTGAGGCGGTAGAACAGCAGCGCCGAGCCGAAGATGGACCCCAGCTGGCACAGCCCCGCCAGGCAGGCGGCCAGCACCTTGCCGAACATCATGGAGACGGGCTTGGCGCTGGTGATCAGCAGCTCCATGGCCCGGGAGCTCTTCTCCGTGGCCACGCTGGAGGCCACCATTTGCCCGTAGAGCATAATGACCATGTACAGGGCAAAGATCATCACGTAGGTGTAGAAAAAGGTCTGTCTCTGGTCCTTGCCCAGGCTCTCCGCGGTGCCGGTGACCTCCAGGGAGAACACCGACTGCGCTTCCCCGGGAGAGACGCCCAGCCGGGCCAGGGCCTGGGCCCGGGCCGCGTCGGTGAGGGCCGCCTGGGCCCGGGCGGCGTTGTCGTCGAACAGGGACAGGTTTTCCGCCAGATAGGTGTACTGGGTGGGGCTTTCCAGCACGAAAGCGCCCGCTGCGGCGCCGGTTTGGACCTGATCCCGCACGGCTGCTTCGGTGGAAGCCTCCGTCTGCTCCACCCGGTACTCCGGGAAGGCGGCGGTCAGGGGCTCCAGGGCGGCCGCGGCGTCGGCGGGATCCCGGCTCCACAGCAGCAGCCGGGGCCGGTCTTCCTCCTCAGCCGGTTCGTCCTGGGCGGTCGGAGCCGGGGCGTCGGGGGCGGGGTCCGGGCCGCTGTCCAGGGCCTGGGAGATTCGGGGGAAGAACAGCACGGCGGCCAGCACCACCACCAGGAACAGCGTGGTGCCCACGAAGACCTTGTTGGTAAAATAATTTTTCAGTTCGAAGCGAAGGATGGTGAAAAACTGTTTCATTGGTCGGCCTCCTGTTCCTGGGCGTATTCCACGAAAATGTCGTTGAGGGAGGGCTCGAACACCTGGAGCTGGTCCAGGTCGAACCGGGTGGAGAGCTCCGCCATGACGGCCTGCTTTTCCCCGGGCTCCCGCAGGGTGAAGAACACCCGGTCGTCGCCGGCGGGGGCGCAGCGGTCCGGGTAGGCGGCGAGGAGCGCCTGGGCCTGGGGGGAGCGCAGCACCAGCCGGGTGCGGGGATAGGACCGCTTGATGTCCTTCAGGTCCCCGGCAAGGACCACCCGGCCGCCGTTGAGGATGGCGATGGCGGTGCAGAATTCCTCGATGTAGTTCATCTGGTGGGAGGAGAACAGCACCAGCTTGCCCCGGTGGATCTCCTCCATGACCACGTCCTTGAGCAGCTGGGCGTTGACGGGATCCAGGCCGGAGAAGGGCTCGTCCAGGATGACGATGTCCGGGTCGTGGGCCAGGGCGGTGATGAGCTGGATCTTCTGCTGGTTGCCCTTGGAGAGGGTGTCCAGGCGTTTGTTCCGGTACTCGGCCATGCCCAGGCGGTCCAGCCACCGGTCGGTGCTCTCCACCGCCTCCCGGCGGGAGAGGCCGTGGAGCTGGGCGAAGTAGCACAGCTGGTCCAGGATCTTTTTCTTGGGGTACAGGCCCCGTTCCTCCGGGAGATAGCCGAACCGGACGGCTCCGGGCTCCAGGGGGCGGCCGTCCAGGGTGAGGGCGCCGGAATCGGCGGGGAAGACGTTCATGAGGATGCGCAGGGTGGTGGTCTTGCCGGCGCCGTTGCGGCCCAGCAGGCCGAAGGCCGCCCCGGACCGGGCGGTGAAGCAGACGTCCCGGAGGACGTGCTTCGGGCCGAAGTGCTTTTCGATGTGCTGCAGGTCCAGTTGCATGGAGGTGGATTCCTTTCTGGAAAATTTTTGGGGGGGAAGGCGAAAAAAGTGCGCAGGGGGCAACCGCCTGCGCACCGAAAAACGCTCGCCTGTGGCCCACCGTTGCGACACAGCTCTACCCAGGCAGGATAGAAGGCCAAGACATACGTTTTTGCCGAAACGTATGCTTGCCTGAGCGTATGCAGCTGTGTCGCAAGGTCATTCTAGCACGGCGAGGGGAGGATGTCAAGGGGAGGGGGAGCGGAAGGAGCCGGCCGCCGTGTAGTGCTACAATACATATTGGACAAGGGAGCTGGGAAGTTCACAAAAAAGAGAAGAAGGAACCGGCCAAATCGG
>CANRPD010000024.1 GCA_947632385.1 uncultured Clostridia bacterium
TTGAGGCCCACATCGGACAACAGCATAGCCGCAATGGTACGCGCATCGACTCTGTCGGTCTTGGTTTTCCGCAAGGAGAGACTTTTTCGATACAGATTGGTGTGCAGGGGATTTAAGACGTAGGTTGGCAGGCCGCAGTCAAGAAGGAACCCCAAGAGGTTATAGCTGTAATGCCCGGTTGCCTCAAGCCCTACTTTTATGCTGTCCTGGGGTGAAACACAGCCATGGATCTTCCCCAGAAGGAGTTGAAATCCCTCCATGCTGTTGGGAATGGTGAACACGTCCGCTAGGACTTCACCTTCTGAGGACAGAATGAAACAGTCGTGCTTGTCCTTGGCCACATCAATTCCGATACAAACCATATACGAACCTCCAGATGATAAATTTGATGCTGTATCCACAGAACGCCTTGCCTTGTAACCTTGTTCCACATCAACCGTCGGGCGGTATCTAACTGATCAACAAAACTGCAAGGGACTGTGGTCGGAGCCTTCTTAAAACCGTCTTGCGGTAGGGGGTGATAACCAATCCACAGCATCCCTTACAGTGTAGCACATGACCTTGGAGAGGGTCACTAAAAACTACTACTCTATAATACAAGGAGGTAATTATCCACGAGAACGGGAGAGCAGAGTTTCACCTTGCAAATGGCAAGATGATTACGGTAAAGATTTAATACAGACAGGGGGGCACTGCACCAATTTTCAAATAATCTATTACAATATAGCAGAATGCGTGACAATGATGGTACCTGCTCCAGTGCAGGCAAACCAAAAGTGGTGCAAACGTAACAAAGGGCTCCCGGGCCCAAATAACGTGAGATTTCGTTCTCCAACGTGACCACGGAACACAAACATCGAAGTCGCTTTTTGGCGGCCTTCGATGTTTTTTTGGAGTTTTGGGCAGAACTTTTTTGGTACTCCAAAGTTCGCTTGCGTCGTTTCCCTACACGGTCTCGAAATCAATAATACACACGCTTTTTCCCGCCGCAGGTCGGGCACGTTACTCTACCGTCTCCCCCACATTTGGAACATCTTTCAAAAGTCTGAGCAGGACCGGAGCCGGGAAGCCCACCGTATTTTGGTGTGGAGTTATTATAAACCCATTTTCCGCCTGATCCGTCACAATTGGAGCACTCAATGTCGCCCTTTCCAAAGCATTTCGTGCATGGTTGCCAACTAGTTCCACTAGAGCTGAAGGAACCGCTGAATGAGCCGACAGTGGATGAACCGCCAGCCCCACTGCCCGGTACTACCGAATGATTTTCCAGTCCCGAAACGGAACAGCGGTCACCAACGTCCACAAAAGTAAAATCTGCAGACGCATCAATCGCCAGGCAGGAACTTCCATACCCCTTGTCGATCTGAACGATCACAGGCGCAGATACATTTGCGTTGTAATAGGACTTATATGCCTGAGCATCCCGGATAGAACCAGTTCCCACATAATTGAAAATGTAGTAGTGATTGTATCCGTCATTTTCCGAATCAAAGGAACGGACATCATAGGTACGCAGGGATAGATACTCCAGCGTCTGCAGCAACTCGACGTATTCTTCCAGCGCATCCACTTCATCCATACCGGCAGTCAGGACGATCGAATGTGTGGAACCGTTGATCCCGTTTTTTTCCAGGCCCAATTCTCCGTGGAAAAACTCATCAGGAGAGGGGAGCTCCATATCTGCCAGGGTATGGGCGCTCAATCCGCTATCCTCAACAGATTCATCAAAAGGCTCTTCGAAGACGGGAGGAGGTGTAGTAGGTTCAGGAGTTGAGCAGGGTGTGGCCGTCGGAGCAGGCGTAGCAGTCGGTGTCGGCGTAGAAACTGCACTGGTGGAACTGGGATGGTAGGTTGTACGGTCACCGGTATCTGAGAGGCTCAATTCCGGTGAATGATGCAATGCCAACTGCCTGCCTGCACCTAGTTCGGTACGATCGATATCCGCTAGAAACAAATGAATCTCTCCGGTTTCGATCGTTTGCATATTCGTACTTGCATTACACATAGACAGGGAAAACGGGACAACTTCCTCGTTGCCATCGTAGCTGAACCAATAATAAGACAGCTTTTCTACCGGGTTGGAAAAAGAGCCTCGAAGGGTATACATCTCGCTGTTCTTCAACAGCTCAATATACTCCGGAATCAGCACATCCCCCGCCTCGCTGGCAAACGCATAATAGAAGATTGTGCGGTCTTCCAGCTGGTTACCTATGGTTGCATCCTCATTCTGCGTAGCCGAACCGTTGGAAAACGCTAAAAAATCAGGCACGATCGCAGACAAGGAATTCCACCCGTCAGTGGTTATCTCCATCATTCCCTGTGCATTGGCATCCTCAAGTGGTACCGTTAAAGACGGACATTGGTCTATGCTGTTCCCAAACCCCCCTCCACTACAAGCAACCAACGAAAGGCCAAGGATAACAGTCAGAAAAAACACGGTCCACTTTTTCATACAGACTCCTCCCATGAAACCCTTTCGTCTCTCCCAAATCAGGCCGCTATAGGGTTTCCCTCAATTTTTGATTCTATCATTGCCCTGCAGGAAAGTCAATGGGATTTGTAGAATAGGAACGATCCTATTCGGGTTTTCCCTTGCTCAAGACACCAAAAAAGGAGGGCGCCACAACTTTTTCGTTTAAAAAAAGCGGGTTTCGAGCAGCAGGAGTGGAAAGTTTGAATTCTTTTTTTATTTTTTTTTGGAAAAACACTGGAAGAACACGAGTAAGTCCAGTATAATAGGGGGCGGTAGATAAAGCGTTTTTTCGAAAAAGGCCCCGTGCCGCCCTGCAGGCGTTTCCTTTGTCTTCCATAATATTGGAGCGAGGGAGGCCATTTATGGACCCTGTAGTCAAGGATCGATCAAATTTGGAGGAATGGTATCGGCAAAATGCAAAACAGGATCTGCCGAATCGGCCTATGAAGCTGTTATACAGCGAAATGACCGACGAACAGCCGCGGACGGTGACGGATCGAGGGGTGTTTCTTGCCTTTTTGCGGCCCGAAGAGTCCAAAAGCGGAAAGCCGCTGATCGCGGTGTGCCGCATGACGACGGTTTATGTTCGCGATGACAACGGTGACCCTGGAGAACTGCTGCATTCCGAAACCGTAGTGCTTCATACCCTCGAGTTCGGCTGTTACGAATCATAACCTTCGCCAACCAGACGGTTTGTGCAGACCCAAGAGGGGGTGATACCGATCGGCCCCCAAAGGGGGCACCGCTGGAAAGTCGATCCTCTGCGCCGGTCGGGCGGCTGCCGCCTGTGCGGGGCGGAGGGAACGACAAAAGGACCGCGTGTACGGTTTGTACACGCGGTCTGTTTTCCCGGTTGGAGCGGATGGGCAAAATCGGTCGAAAAATCGGACCTTTTCTGTCGGTGTCTGCATAGGGAGCGGGAATCCGTGAAGCGATCCGGATTTATTTCACTTTTTTGGAAAATCCTCTGGAAAAATCGGGATGATTCCAGTATAATGCCCAATGAGAGACTGTGTTTCCAGCCGGGAACCTGGGACCCGCTTTTTCAGGCTTCTCCGGATCTCCTGAAATGAACCGTTGGGAGGAATCACGCATGGACCTCGTCTTGGACCACCCGCTGACATTGGATGATTGGGTCGCGCAAAATGCAAAACAGGGGCAACTGGACCGTCCATTAACGCTGCTGTTCAGCGATACCGTCCATGAGGATCAAGAGACGATGACAGATCAAGGGTTTTTTGTGACCTTTTTGAAGCCCGAAGAGTCCAAAAGCGGAAAACTTCTGGTGGCGCTGTGCCGAATGACGACGGTTTATGTGCGCTATCCCAACGGTGATCCTGGAAAGCTGCTCCACTCGGAAACCGTTGTGCTGGACACCTTCGAGTAGACGGATCCCAAAACAGGAATGGGTCCGGATGACAGGGTTTGGGTCCAAACGCAAAGCATCAAACGGAAGCGATCCCACGGGTTTGGGATCTCCGTCGATCCCTGGTCCGGAGCACCCCTCCACTGGAGGCAGCACAAAGCAGCTATGAAACCAGATGCGGACAAATCGCGCAGAAAGGAAGGACCAACGATGTTTCGAGATCTCTTGGGAAAGGAACGGATGAAGCTCAATCTCCACATGCACACCACGCTGTCCGATGGGCATCGGTCCCCGGAGGAGGCAGCAGACATCTACCGCTCTGCCGGCTATGATACGGTGGCCTTCACCGACCACTGGCGGTACGGAGAAAGCCGGACCGTGAACGGGCTGCGGATCCTCAGCGGTGCGGAATACAACGTAGGCGGGGCAGACGGTGCGGCAGGGGTCTTTCACATCGTCGCATTGGGGTGCCAACGGGAACCCAAGCTGCCGCCTGACCCCTCTGCCCAAGAGATCGTACATGCGATCCAAGCGGCGAAGGGATTGGCCGTGCTGGCCCATCCTGCCTGGTCCATCAACACCGTAGACCAGCTGGACGGCCTCCAGGGCGTGGAGGCCATTGAGATCTACAACACTGTATCTGAAGCAGGGGAATCCGATCGGGCCTATTCCGGGCATTTCGTGGACGCAGCCGCTTGCCGGGGGCATTTGCAGCCTCTGCTGGCCAGCGACGACACCCACTATTACGACGGCAGCGACGAAGCCAGGGCCAGTATTCTCCTGGAATGTGCCCCGGACGCCGATGATCAAACGATCCTGCAAGCCATTCGGGAAAAGCGGTTTTTTGCGACCTTGGGGCCCGAGGTGCATTTGCTGCAGGAGGGAAACGGGTTTCGGGTGCTGTGCTCCCCGGCAACGAAAATCGCGCTGTTTTCCAATCTGGTCTGGGCCGCGGGACACACCCTGCGGGGGGAGGGCCTGACCGAACTGTTTTACACGCCGGCCGCCGGTGAGCAGTTCCTGCGAGCGGAAGTGACCGATGCATTCGGCCGCCGTGCCTGGAGCAATCCCATCAAACTGGCCTGAGACAGAGCCTCGTTGGCACCGATCCCGATGAGAAACGCCGGACGGACAGCGTAGAAAACGCTGTCCGTCCGGCGAAACCATATGCGGACATCACATCGACCGGTATTTTTCGATCTTTGCATCGATCAGCTGCAGATGCTTTTGCAGCTCCTCGATCTCCGCCAAGACCCGTTCCCGGTGCTGGGTGAACATTTCCAGGCGGCTTTCCTTCGTGGACTCCCCTTGATCCACCAGCTGAAAATACCGCCGGATGTCCTTGAGCCGCATCCCGCTGTTCTTCAGGCAGAGGGCCATTTCCAACCGTGCCACGTCGTCTTGGGTATACGTACGTACCCCGCCCGGCGTTCTCCCCGGCATGAGGATCCCTTCCTGCTCGTAAAAACGCAGGGTATGCGGAGCAAGGCCAAACCGCTGGGCCACTTGAGAGATAGTATAGGTTTCCATCGATACGCCTCCTGTAGAGTCCGGTGAGAGCCGGATCACGGTTTCAGTTCCGGCAAAACCGAGCAATAATAGGGCCACAACCCGATGCGGTCCGGGGTGTGTTCCGGCTGCTGCCAGAAATCATAGCCCGGATAGTCGTTTCCTTCGATGATCGCAGGCCCGGTGGGAGTGATGCAGACATCCCAGCCCACCAACCGCATTTTCGGTTCCTCCAGGGCGGCCTGTTGGCACAGGGCGATCGCCTCCGGGACAAAGGGGACCCGATAGCCGATCAGAGGGATCCCGGTGTCCGGATGCTTTTCCAAAGTGGTCAGTGCCGAAGTATGTCCCACTCCGGTGATGACACCCGACTCCCGATCGACCGGACAGAACAGGCCCCCGTTTTCCAGATTGTCCACGAATTTGCCGCCTGCGCCGGTCTTGATCACGGCATACACGCACTGGGGCTGCCAATGGTCCGGGGTCCCCGTGAGCAAGGTGACGATGCGCAGGGTGTTGATGCTGCCCGGATACAGGGTATCGAGGTCCGGATGCTGTTTGAGCTCCTGTTCAACGACCCCAAAGGAGCCGGCCTGGATGAAATCGTACATGGCTTTCAGGTCCGGGAAATCGGCCTGTTTCAGCCGCTGGATCCCTTTTCCGCTCTCTCCCACGTCCGGTTTGGCGAAAAGCACGGGTCGATCCTGGGCAAACGCTGCAAAGTCTTCGTAGGAAAGCCCCTGGACCACACGGAAATCCCGGGCCAGATACTGCCGAAACCGGGTATCAAACTGGGACTTGTGGTCGAAGATGTCCGCCGTGACAGGGTCATTCACCAGTTCGATGAGTTTTTTGTTGCGGATCCGAGTCACATACGTATCCCGGTGTTTGCCGTCCATGTCATAAAAGCCGAACATCACATAATCGTGATAGCCCGCGCCGTACCGGACAAAGCACCACAGCATATCGACAAACAAGAGCGGCTTCGGCTTACCGGAACGTTCTTTGGCCTTGTTCAAGGACTTTTTCAGCTCTTCCAGCCGCACCCCGCCCAAAATGCGTTTGATGTATCCTGCCCGTTCCAAAAAACTCCATTTGCTCATGCTGCCCGACTCCTCATCGTTTTGTCGCTTATAGTATACGCCAATTTGCGGAAAAACACAAGGCCGAAGCGTTCTGCTTCGGCCTGGCAGCTGAATCAGCTGTTAAACGGTTTACTTGCAATTGGCTTCCAACGTTTTCAGCTCGTTGCGGAGCTCCTGAGGCAGCTTGTCGCCGAACTGCTTGTAGAATTCCTCTACGCCAGCGGCTTCCTTGGCCCACTTGGCCTTATCCACATCCAGGATGGTCTGCAGCGTGGCCTCGTCCAGGTCCAAGCCCTCCAGGTTGATATCCTTGGCGTAGGGCACATAACCGATCGCCGTCTCCTGGGCGTCCACGGTGCCCTCGCAGCGCTTGAGGATCCATTCCAGGACCCGGAGGTTGTCTCCGAAGCCAGGCCAAATAAAGTGGCCCTCTTCGTCCACGCGGAACCAGTTGACATTGAAGATCTTGGGCGCCTGATCGCCCAGCTTTTCGCCCATATCGATCCAGTGCTGGAAGTAGTCGCCCATGTGATAACCGCAGAACGGCAGCATGGCCATGGGATCCCGGCGGACGACGCCCACAGCGCCGGCGGCGGCAGCAGTGGTCTCGGAGCCGGTGATAGAGCCGATGAACACGCCGTTGTTCCAGTTTCTGGACTGATACACCAACGGAACCGTGTCGGGACGGCGGCCGCCAAAGATGATGGCGGACACCGGCACGCCCTTGGGATTCTCAAACTCGCTGGACAGGCAGGGGCAGTTGGCCGTGGGCGCCGTGAAACGGCTGTTGGGATGGGCCAGCTTGTTGCCGGCAGCCACATACTCCGGGCCGTTGACATGCTCGCCCTTCCACTCTTCAGCGTTCACAGGCGGGTTCTTGTCCAAGCTCTCCCACCAAACGGTGTTGTCGTCCAGATTGCGGGCCACGTTGGTGAAGATGGCGCCCTTCTGGGTAGAGATCAGGGCATTGGGATTGGACTTCATGTTGGTGCCGGGAGCCACGCCGAAGAAGCCGTTCTCCGGGTTGATGGCATACAGGCGGCCGTCCGGCCCCTGACGCATCCAGGCGATGTCGTCGCCCACAGTCCAGACCTTATAGCCCTTGGCCTTGTAGCCCTCCGGCGGGATCATCATGGCCAGGTTGGTCTTGCCGCAGGCAGACGGGAACGCCGCGCACACATACTTGATCTCGCCCTGGGGATTCTCCACGCCCAGAATGAGCATATGCTCGGCCATCCAGCCCTCGTTCTTCGCCTGATAGGAAGCGATGCGCAGGGCAAAGCACTTTTTGCCCAGCAGCACGTTGCCGCCGTATGCGGAGTTCACGGAGATGATGGTGTTGTCCTCGGGGAACTGGCAGATCCAGCGCTTCTCAGGGTCCACATCACACTTGGCATGCAGACCGCGCACCCAGTCGTTGCTGTCACCCAGCACGTCCATGACCTTTTGTCCCACACGGGTCATGATGGCCATGTTCAGAACCACGTAGATGGAGTCGGTGACTTCCACACCGATCTTCGCCAGAGGAGACCCCACAGGGCCCATGGAGTAAGGGATCACATACATGGTGCGGCCCTTATAGGTACCCCGTGCAATGTCATACAGCATCTTATAGGCAGCCTGGGGCTCCATCCAGTGGTTGGTGGGTCCTGCATCCTCTTCCTTGCGGGAGCAGATGAGGGTACGATCCTCCACACGGGCCACATCGTTGGGGGCCGTGCGGTGATAGTAACAGCCAGGCAGCTTCTCCTCGTTGAGCTTGATCATCTCACCGGTCTCAACAGCTTCCTTGCGCAGCCCTTCCAGCTGCTCTTCGCTGCCGTCGATCCACACGACCTGGTCCGGTGTGACGAGGGCTTTCATTTCTTCCAGCCAGCTCAGGACACTTTTGTTGTTGGTCATCTTTTATTTTCTCCTTTCGCCCAAAGGGACAAAGAATTACGATACCATCGGGGGACCTCGTTCCCCAGCATCATTTTAGCACAGAGGCAGGGAATAATCAATGACGAATTTGTGAATTCGAGGAGAATTCCGCTCACTTTTTCCCAGTCGGGGGATAGGGCCGCCTTTCGTCGGTGCGCCCAAGGAGATAATCCACGCTGGTCCCATAGTCTTCGATATAGCCGAAGCACCTTAGATGTATTCTGCAGGAACCGGTTTCAAATGAAGAACTGTATGCTGGTTTGCATACAGTCCTCTTTTTCACGTCGATTCATGACTCGATCAGCACCACGCGCCCCTGGGATCGGGTCTCTTTCATGTCGATCAGCCGCTGGTTCGCGCTGCCGCGAAAGAGCAGCTCCAGGTCCTTTTGCCCCTCGATGAACGGCCCGTCGATGAGGACATCGGTCTCGGCCAAAAGTGCGTCGATCTCCGGGTCGTGCTTTTCCAGCAGCTGTTCATACGTGTATCCGGTATAGGTCGTCACATCTTTGCCCGTGGAATGGACCAATCGAGCCAATTCGGCCAACGGCGCAGGTTGACAGAAGGGCTCTCCCCCCGAAAATGTGATCCCCTTGAGCAGTGGGTCCTGTTGAAACTCTGTGAAGATCTCCTTCACCGTACGCGGAGTCCCTCCCGAAAAGGGGTGGGTCTGAGGATTGTGACACCCCGGACAGTGGTGCGGGCAGCCCTGGACAAAGACGGCATAACGGATCCCCCGGCCGTCCACGATGGATTCCGGCACAATACCGGCAAGCGATACGGTCATCCTGTATTCTCCTTTCCGCGAGAAAAGGGCGGGCGATCTGGCCCGCCCGCCCTTTTGAGGTCCTTTACTTGGACAGGGTGTGCTTGACCCGGTCCTTTTCTTCGGCCCGCTTGGCATTGTTCCAACGGTCCATGGTCCCGACCAGATAGCCGGTGATCCGCCGGATCCGATCAAAATCCCGTCCTTCGCCCACTAAGACCTGCTTGGTTTCCGTGTTTTTCATGGTTTTTCTCTCCTTTTTTATATTCGTTGATCAATGCCGTCAACAAAGAATCACTCAATGAGACTGGAATAATCGGGCACGTCGTGATACCGCTTGCGCAGTTCTTCCAGCTTCTCCACCGGTACGCCCTCGCCGGCATGTCGGCCGCAACGGGGACACACATCGTCGATAATGCCGTTATACCCACAGACGGGATCCCGGTCCACCGGATGGTTCACCGAGCCGTAGCCGATACCGCACTCCTTCATATAGCGGATCACGCTCTCAAACGCATCGATGTTCTTACAAACATCGCCGTCCAGCTCCACATAGCTGATGTGCCCTGCATTGGTCAGTGCATGGAAGGGAGCTTCCTTGCGGATCTTCTCAAAAGCGCTGATGTCGTAGTATACCGGAATGTGGAAAGAGTTGGTGTAGTAATCCCGGTCGGTAATACCCGGAAGCTTTCCGTACTTCTTCTGGTCGATGCGCACAAAGGTGCCGGAAAGTCCTTCTGCCGGCGTAGCCAGCAGGGTAAAGTTGAGGCCGGTCTTCTGAGACTCGTCGTCCATGCGTTTGCGCATGTGGGTGATGATCTCCAGGCCCAGGCGATAGCTTTCCTCGCTTTCCCCGTGATGCTTGCCAGTGAGGGCCACCAGGGTCTCAGCCAGACCGATGAAGCCCACGGACAGCGTCCCGTGCTTGAGGATCTCTGCAACGGAATCCGTCCGCCCCAGATTTTCCGAATCGATCCACACGCCCTGGCCCATGAGGAAGGGATAGTTATAGGCCTTCTTGGAGCACTGGATCTTGAACCGATGGAGCAGCTGCTCGACGCAGAGATCGATCCGTTCATCCAACAGGCGGTAGAATTCCTCGATATCTCCACCCGCTTCAATGCCGATCCGGGGCAGATTGATGGAAGTAAAGCTCAGGTTGCCCCGGCCGCAGGTGACCTCACGGGACTTGTCGTAATTGTTGCCCATCACGCGGGTACGGCACCCCATGTAAGCGACTTCGGTGTTGTAGTCGCCGGGCTTATAATATTGGAGATTGAACGGAGCATCGATAAAGCTGAAATTGGGGAACAGCCGCTTGGCGGAGACCCGCATGGCCAGCTTAAACAGATCGTAGTTGGGGTCGCCTTCGTTGTAGTTGACACCCTCTTTGACCTTAAAGATCTGTACCGGGAAGATCGGTGTCTCCCCATCCCCCAGGCCGGCCTCGGTGGCCAACAGCAGGTTGCGGATGACCATCCGTCCCTGTTCGCTGGTATCGGTCCCATAATTGAGTGAGGAGAAGGGGACCTGAGCGCCTGCCCGGGAATTCATGGTGTTCAAATTGTGGACCAGCGCTTCCATGGCCTGATAGGTCGCCTTGTCGGTCTCCCGCCAGGCAGCCTCTGCGGCATAACGGGCAGCCTTTTGAGCTTCTTCAGCCGCAATCGCCTCAAACCCGTTCTCGGCCTGATGTCTCGGCAGGAATTCGGCGAGCTTTGCGCCATAGTCATCCGCATTCCCCATGTCGACGCTGCTGCCCAAGACCTCCTTGACCGCCTGGACCAGTCCAGCTGCGTCGTCATAGGCCATACCGTGACTGACCTGAAGGTATTGGATCAGTGCCTTGAAATACTCTTTCCGATAGGTCTTGTCCACACCCTGCGCCATGGCATAGTCAAAAATCGGCACGCTCTGCCCGCCATGCATCTCGTTCTGATTGGCCTGGATGGCGATACAGGCTAACGCCGCGTAGCTGCGAATATCGTTGGGCTCCCGGAGATACCCGTGCCCGGTGGAAAAACCGCCGTGGAAGAGCTTGATCAGGTCGATCTGGCAGCAGGTCTCTGTCAGCGTGTAAAAATCCATGTCGTGGATATGGATATCGCCGTCGGAATGGGCACGGGCGATCTCCGGCGGGATCACATACTTCATATAGAAACTTTTGGCACCCTCGGAGCCGTATTTGAGCATGGTGCCCATGGCGGAATCTGCGTTGATATTGGCGTTTTCCCGCTTGAGATCCGAATCCTCCGCAGGGACAAAGGTGAGTGCGGAGTAGATCTTCACCAGCTCGTCGTCCATTTCGCGAATCCGCTGGTGCTCGGCCCGATAGAGGATGTATGCCTTAGCGGTCTTGGCATAATCCGCCGCGATCAGTTCCTCTTCTACGATATCCTGCGTCTGTTCCACGGTGGGGGTCCTGCGGCTCTGTCCCAAGCGCTCCACCACCCGGGCGGTCAGGCGATCCAGTTCCTCGTCGCTGAACTTCTCTTCTGCATTGCGTACATTCGCCTTGAAGATCGCGTTGCGGATCTTGGCCGGGTCGAAGGGCACCCGTTCTCCGCTTCTTTTGATGATCGACTTAAACATTCCCTGTTGTACCCTTCTTCCCATCGGTTTGAGTGATGCTCCTCAGCGGGAGCGCGTGTTATCATTATAGGCCACGGTGAGATTTATGTCAATACCAGATATTGGGTTTTTTTCAAAAAAATATCAAAAAACCACCAGATGTTGGTTTCACAAAAAGGTCCTGAAAAAAGGGTCAATCGTGAAAAATGCCGCTAGTTTCACGATTCTTCAGCCTGGATCACAATGGAAAGCTCCTCCAACTGCCGCGGGTCTACCGGAGACGGCGCGCCCATCATCACATCCTGCGCCGATTTGTTCATGGGGAAGGCAATGACCTCCCGGATGAGTTCTTCTCCCGTGAGGAGCATCACCAGCCGGTCCACACCGGGCGCTGCACCGGCATGGGGCGGAGCACCATAGCAAAACGCGTTGTACATAGCCGGGAACTTGGCCTTCACATCTGCTTCGCCCAGGCCCACCAGCCGGAACGCCTCCACCATGATCTCCGGGTCGTGATTTCGTACGGCGCCGGAAGCACTTTCGTAGCCGTTGATCACCAGATCGTACTGGTGCGCACGGATGGTCAGGGGATCGATCTCTCCGGCAGCGGCTTTACGTAGAATCTCTGCGCCGCCTGCGGGCATGGAGAAGGGATTGTGCCCGAACTCCAGTTGCCCGGACTCTTCGCCGATCTCGTACATGGGGAAGTCCACGATCCAACAGAATCGATACTGTTCTTTGTCCATGTGGTTGGGGCACAGGGGACCCAGTTTGCTGCGCAGCACACCGGCCGTCTTCTGGGCAGTGGCGAGCCGCGGATCTGCCGCAAGACCCACAAAGCACCCGGCAGAGAGGCCCAGTGCCTGCACCACCGTGTCCTTCACGGGTTGGATGAACTTGGCGATACCGCCGACCACCTCCCCATTTTCGTCCAGACGGAACCAATAGGGCTTTTGCCCGGCTTGGACCTCTACATCCCCACAGAGCTTGTCGATCTGTTTGCGGGGAAGGGCAAAGTCTGTGACCACAATGGCCTTGATCCGGGCATTCTCAAAAGGCCCAAAACCGATCCCGGACAACAGCTCGGTGGCGTCCTGGATCACCAGGTCGATACGGAGATCGGGCTTGTCCGTGCCGTAGCGTTCCAAAGCCTCTGCGTAAGGGATCCGCACAAACGGTGCGGGGGAAACTCGCTGCCCATAAACGCCGAATTTTTCAAAGACCGGCGGCAGAACATCCTCCAGTACGGCAAAGACATCCTCCTGATCGGCAAAGGCCATCTCCATATCCAGCTGGTAAAATTCTCCGGGAGAACGGTCTCCACGGGCATCCTCATCCCGGAAGCAGGGGGCGATCTGAAAATAGCGGTCGAAACCGGAGGTCATGAGCAGCTGCTTAAACTGCTGCGGTGCTTGGGGGAGTGCATAGAACTCCCCGGGATGTTTCCGGGAGGGCACCAAATAGTCCCGGGCCCCCTCCGGAGAAGACGCCGTGAGAATGGGAGTCGTGATCTCCAGAAACCCGTGGTCCTCCATGGCCCTGCGCAGGGCAGAAACCACCTTGCTGCGCAGGACGATATTTCCTTTTACCGCAGGATTGCGCAGATCCAGGTATCGATACCGAAGCCTGGCCGTTTCGTCTGCTTCCCGGGAGCGGTTGATCTCAAAGGGAAGCTCATTGTATTGGCAGCGACCCAACAAAGTCATGGTCTGAGGGACCACTTCCACATCGCCGGTGGGCATTTTGGGGTTCTTGCTCTCTCTCTCCCGGACCACACCCGTCACAGAGAGCGTGCTTTCCTTATTCCAGCTCTTGGCCTGAGCCACCAGGCCGTCGTCTTCCAGGACTACCTGCGTGGTCCCATAAAAGTCCCGCAGGACCAAAAAAGCGAACCCGCTGCCAACCTCCCGAAGATTCTCCATCCACCCGCAGAGCGTAACCGTCTCTCCCACATGGGAAAGACGCAGTTCACCGCAGGTGTGGGTACGCGACTGTGTCATGATACGTCATCCTTTCCAAGCTTAAAAGCTCATGTCTTCCAATACGCCCTGGGCACCCAGATAGTCATCTATAAAGTGCTCTCCCAAAGAAACCGACTTTTTCTCCCCCGTCTGCATATCTTTGAGGTCAGCGCGTCCGGCAGTCAGTTCGTTGTCACCGATGACCAAGGTATATTTGGCACCCACCCGGTCCGCATACTTCATTTGGGCTTTGAGTCCGCGACCGCACAGATCCATATCTGCGGCAACCCCGCAGCGGTGAAGCTCTTCCACCAGCAGCAGCGCTTTTTCCAGGGCCGCATCTCCCATGGAGGCAATATAAACCTGACAGCGTTCGGCCTTTGGGAAAGCAGTACCTTTCTCCTCCAGAGCCAGCATGATCCGGTCCAACCCCAGGCCAAAGCCCAGGGCAGGGGTAGGCTGCCCGCCGATCTCCTCCACCAAACCGTCATACCGGCCGCCTCCACCCAGGGCGAACCCCAGGCGCTTGGAAGGGAATTCAAAGACGGTACGGGTGTAGTAGTCCAGACCGCGGACCAGTCCGGGATCCAACGTATATTCAATGCCCAAAACCGTCAGGAAATGCTGCACCTGCTCAAAGTGTGCCCGACAGTCCTCACACAGATAGTCCGTGATCTTGGGAGCTCCCTGGGCAATCTGCTGGCAAACGGGGCTCTTGCAGTCCAAGATCCGCATGGGATTGCGATCCAACCGGGAGCGGCAGGTATCGCACAGGTCGTCCACGTGGGCAGTAAAGTAGTCTTTCAGTGCCTGATGATACGCCTTCCGGCAGGTAGGGCATCCAATGGAATTGAGCTGTACCCCTACATCGTCCAGCCCCAGACGGGCAAAGGCGGAGAGCGCCATGGCGATGAGCTGGGCGTCTGCCACCGGTTCCCCGGCACCAAATTCCTCAACACCAAAAGTCCGAAACTCCCGCAAACGACCGGCCTGAGGCTTTTCATATCGGTAGCAGGGGATCGAATAATAGAGCTTGACCGGATACCCCGCGTTGAACAGACCGTTTTCCAGCATGGCCCGTACGGCTCCGGCAGTTCCCTCCGGCCGCAGCGTAATGGAACGGCCTCCCTTATCCGCAAAAGTGTACATCTGCTTTTCCACCACATCGGTGGTATCTCCGACCCCGCGCAGGAACAGTTCGGTGTGCTCAAAGACCGGTGTACGTACTTCTCCAAACCCGTGGAGTTCTGCCTCGGTTTGGAAGACACGTTCCATTGCCTGCCAGTTTTCAGATTTGCCGGGGACCAGATCCTGGGTCCCCTTGGGCGCTTTCGTAATCATCTTCCTTTTGCTCCCTTCGTGTTTCCGTATCGGTCCTTTTTTCCAGATTCCCGCCCGGGCCTCCGCCACCAGACCGCACACCAAAGTTTCGGTGCTTTCCATGAAGGTTCCCCTCCGGGGGCACCTCTTTACCGTCCGCTGTCGGCCCGGCCGGTCTGCTCCATCCGCGTCTCCAGCTTTTGGACCGACCGGACAAAAGCCTCTTCCCCATCCAGCCCCAGGGCATTACACAGAGCCAGCAGGGAAAACAGACAATCCCCCAGCTCATCCGCCAATGGTCCGGTGGGCTCCATGGGCTTTTTCCCATAACCACCGGCTTTCAGCAGCTCCTTGGCCAACTCGCCCAACTCGGACTGCAAATCCAGAAAACGGCATATCGGGTCTTTCATCAACTCCAGGCGTTCCACCAGCTGGGAAACCCGCTGTTGTTCTTCCCGCATCTTACCGCCTCCCCATCTATTTGCCGTCTTTATAGCATACCGCAGAAAGCCGCAGATTTCAAGTACAATCGCAAAAAACACGGAGAACCGCCTGACGCCAAGCGGTTCTCTGTCTTCGATACGGACCTGTTTTCAGCCCTCGTTCACTTTTACGATCTCACGCCAAGCCAAATCCCCCCGCTCCAGGCCATGGACCAACACCTCAGCAGTGGCAATATTCGTAGCCACAGGGATATTATGCATGTCACACAGCCGCAGCAGGTTCATATCGTTGGGCTCTGTAGGCTTGGGGCTCAGCGGATCCCGGAAGAACAGCAACAAGTCGATCTCATCGCAGGCGATCCGGGCAGCGATCTGCTGACTGCCCCCCTGGGTCCCACTCAGGAACCGCTGGATCTGCAGGCCGGTCGCATCAGATACCAGCTTGGCAGTAGTCCCCGTGCCGCACAGGGTATGGCGACTGAGAATCCCGCAGTAGGCGATACAGAACTGAACCATCAGTTCTTTTTTGGCATCATGTGCAATCAAAGCAATATTCATTACAAAAAATCTCCTCACTCCATCTCCGCTGCAGTTTTCTCCTCATCCCAGGGGCGAGATGGGAACTCTTTCTCCCTGGATACGCGAGGCGATCCGGGAAAGGGCCATCATACCGGGCGTACTTTCCGGCGGCCGTTTTCCACTGACAATCCGCGCAGCCATGGGGAGATCTTCCGGCACCAGACCCAACAGCCGGATCCCCGATCGATCAATGACTTCATCCAGGTCTTCATACGTTCCGGTGGTGCGAAAATACGCTTCATTGAACCGGTTGATGACGAGCCGGATCTCCTTTACCGGATACCCCTCCAGCAGAGTGCGCACAGAACTGGCCGAACGCACGCCCACCGGATCCGCACCGGAAATCACTACGGCGCGATCCGCTGCACAGACAGCAGCGGCAAACCCGGCAGACACCCCCGCAGGGGAATCCAATATGACGTGATCGAAATACTGCTGAAGCATGGGGACCAGGCGGCGCATAACACCCGCGGGGACCAGCGCCTCGGCGGAAACAGGAGCCGGAAGCAAAAAGAGGCCCTCTTGCCCGGGACAGGGATAGATTGCCTCTGCCGGCGCACATCTGCCACAAACCACGTCTGAGATGTCAAACACAAGGTTTTCTTCAATGCCCAGCATCCGGTCTAAACTGCGCAGTCCGGCATCACAGTCCACCAGCAAGACACGGCTGCCCTGCCGGGAGAATGCATACCCCAAGCCCACGCTGACTGTGGACTTCCCTGCTCCGCCTTTTCCGGATGTGATCACTGTCGAAAAACCCATAGCATCTTACCTCTGGTAACCATCTTAGCACACTCCAGAGCTTTTGTCAAAAGTAAATATAAAGCTTCCCGTTTTTTGTTAAGAAACGCTAAAAATAAATCCTAGACTTTGGCACGTTTCCCGATGAAAAGGGCGGTATTTGGCCCGAAATAGTAAGGAAAATCGCGGGTCGGCGGTTCCGCGGAGGGGTTGGGCTCCGGAGAAGCGGCTGGTCCAGGTTTTCCGTCCACGTCGTACGGTGTCTGCGGAATATCGTCTCTGCCGGGTTCATCGGGGGCGTCACTCCCATCGTCCTCGCCATTCTCAGGAGTCGGAGAAGGGGAAACAGTAGGCTGTCCATCCGACTGACCGGCTTTTTCCTCTGCCAGTTCCTGAGCGGTCTTCACGATCTCGCCCGCATCGTCCACCAGATTGCCGTCTGCATCATAACGGTTGCCCTCTGCATCCCATGTGTAAAATCCAAAAAATTGATCCAGAATGTCCTTGGCCACGTTCTTGGCATAAGAGCCTTTGTTGCCATACTCCAGCATGACAGCCACGGCGATCTGGGGATCGTCCGCGGGGGCAAAGGCAATCACACTGATATTGTCCTGGGTGGCTCCAGGCAGTGAAGAATCCGCCGAAGTTTCGGCCGTGCCGGTTTTGGCGCACACAGAGATGGGGTACTCCCCAAAGACGTCCGACGCCGTTCCCGAACTTGCCGCCATACGCATGCCCTCCCAGACGATATCCACCACATCGCTGGAAAGCCCTGCATCATACAGCTGCTTGGGCTGGAAGGTCTCTAGAGTCTCAGCTCCATCGTAATCGGTGATCCGGTCCAAAAAATGCGTCTGCAGCCGCTTGCCCCGGTTGGCAATGGTTGCGCAGTATGTTGCCAATTGGATCGGTGTAAACATATTGTCCGCCTGGCCGATCGCCGCCTGGGCAGTGACGCCGTCTGTCCAATCCGTGAGGTTGTTCTGTTTGTACTCCAAAGGATTGGACATGATGCCCAATGCCTCGGAAAGTTCGATCCCCGTGGGTTCCCCCAGACCGAAATATTCCGCGTAAGCATCCATGCGCCGGATCGTCAAGTCCATGCCAATGGTACAAAAATACACGTTGCAGGACTCCGCCAGGGCATTGTAGACATTAAAATCCCCATAGCTGGACAAACACCCCAATTTCAGATCGGCGTATTCATACGTTCCGTTGCAATAGACCGTGCGTCCGGCGGTGGTAACGCCCTCCTGCAGTGCCGCCAAGGCCACCATGGGCTTGAAGATCGAACCGGGAACGAATACACCATCCAGTGCGCGGTTGAACAAAGGGCTGGTCTTGTCCGCGATGAGCTGGTTGTAATAGGCGTCATCCGTGGTATACAGATTCATGTCAAAAGTCGGGTATGTGGCGCAAGCCAGCACACCAAAAGTCTTGGGATCCAGCACCACCGCAGCCCCGGCAGTACAGTTGCGGGCCTCCACGTTGTTCTTGATATTCTTCGCCAAAGATAGATTGGCCACCCGCTGCAGGTCTGCATCCAAGGTGAGAAAGATACTGTTCCCCTCCTGCGGCGGAGTTGTGACCGCTGTGCTCTGCACCTCACCGGTGTCGTCGGTAAAGATCGTCTCGACCCCCCGCTGCCCCCGCAGCGTGCTCTCAAAGGCCTGTTCGATCCCGCTCTGTCCCAGGGTATCGGTCCATTTATAGCCGGAGAGGTTGGTTTCCGAGTCATAGTCTGTCCCGTTCTCCACCGCTTTCCGATACTGTTCATCGGAAATAGCGCCTACATTTCCCACAATATGAGGCGCCAGATCGCCCTCTTCCCCGTAATAGCGCGTGACCGCGACGCGGGTTTCGATCCCCTGCAGACTGCCGGAGCGCTGACTGATCACCCCCACTGTTTCCGGAGAGACCCCCTGTGCAATGACATAGGGATTTGTTCGGGAAAAACCATCCATCGTCATGGAATAGCGCACAGAGGCCACGTTTCGGGCATCCTCATTGGAGTAGCCTCCGCAGTCATACCGCTCAAACAGCGCCGCCATACAGTCCTCTGCCGTGGCATATTCTCCCAGCCCCAGCATATCCTGTCCCTTCAGCGCGGCGATCTCATCCTCTTTATCCTCCAAAAACCGGTAGGAGCCGTCTTCATCCAGAACGATCGGCAGCCGGTCCCGCCATTTTTCCCCTCGCTGGTCCAGGATATCCAGGACCTCGATGATGGTTGCATTGCGGCGGTCATAGTCCATGTTCAAGGCATTATACACGATATTATAGGAGGTTCGGTTGCCTGCAAGCACTTCTCCGTCCCGGTCAAAGATCTGTCCCCGCTCGGGAGTGAGCTCCATGGCGTCGGTACGGTTGCTGAGGGATTGTTCCTCAAAGGCCTCTCCCTCCAGGATCTGCCACTGGAACAAGCGGGCTTCATACAGCAGGCACACCGCCACCACCAACAGGATGCACACGGCATACCGGCCGATTTTTAACTTGGGCAGTTTCATAGCGTTCTCCTTTAACGGCAAAAGGCCCTGCCGCTCCGTCAGGTTTCCGGATTGGCAACGGCCTGATACAGACCCCGGTTGAGCAGATAGATCAGCGGAGTAAACAACAGCGTATAGAAAAATTTTGGGAGATAGTGGTGTGTAAAGGCATGTCCCGGGTCAGAATACTGGAAATAGTACAGGAAAAGCCACTGCAGACCTACCGTGATCCCAATGGCCATGAACCCCATCAGCAATGCGGTGAGCAGATTGTTCTGCATATACAGCTGGACGATCAGGCTGACAAAAAAGCACAGCAACCCCAAGATCAGGGCATGAAAGCCCAGCACACCGGATAGACCAAAATCGCACAGCAGACCGCCTGCAACGCCAAAGGCCAAGGCAGCCACTTCCCCTTCCAACATGGCGATGGTGATCACGGCAGGAAGGACCAGCACCGGCCGCACCCCAAAGATCGCAGGGGTCAAGCCGGGCGTCTCCTGGAGGGTGAACAGGATCAGCAGTTCCAGAATGTAGGCGAGGAAACGCACCAGTCTGTCAAAGCTTCTCATTGCTCCGTGTCCTCCCCGCCGCCGGGATCGGTATTCACTTCGATCCTCGCAGTCTCTTCGCCCTTGCCCGGGAAGTCCACGATAACGAATACGTCCCGAATGTGCTGCAGGTCCTCACTGGGCCGGATCACCGCATACCGGGAGGCATCGTTTTCACTTTTTTCCACACGCTGGACTTCGCCAATGAGAATATCCTTGGGATATGCGTTCCCGGCACCGGAAGTGACGATCACCTCGCCCGGCTGGACCTGGGTGTTGCCGGAAAGATAGCTCAATCGCAGCAGACCGGAGGCTGCCAGAGAGACGCTTCCGGTGACCGTTCCACTTTCCCGGGTATCCACACAGACGGCAGCCACTTTGACATCTTCTGAAAGCAGGCAGGACACCAGGCTGGTGGTGGCATACGCCTGACTGACGACGCCAACCAGACCCCGGCTGGAGATCACCGGATCCCCCACAGCAACCCCTTCCAGTGTGCCTTTATCGATGGAAAACCCATAAAACACATCATTGGGGTCCCGGCCGATCACCGAGGCCGATACCAGTTGATTTTCCGGACGCTGGGACGTAATGGACAGCTGGGTCTTCAACTGTTCGTTTTCCTGCTTGGTATTCTCGAATTCCGCCAGCTGCTGTTCCAGCTGAGCGTTTCGATCCAATAGATCGTTCACCAGAGAACGCATCTGGCCCTTGGAAAGGCCATCCAGGTCCAGAAACTCCGTGACGTTTTCCGTCACAGCAGCGGTGACCCCCTGCATGGGCGCCGAGGAAAAGCCCAGAAGGCTCCCCAAAAAAGACCCGCCTGCCGTCGCCGTATACAAAATCAGGCCCAACAGCACCACCACGGTGATGATGAGCACTTTAAACGAGCTGCTCTTGAGAAAATCCCGCATGGTGCCGGACCTCCTTTCCAGGGGATTTCTGCCTCAGGCAAAGGTGGGCTGCCGCAGCCGGCGGCGTTCCCGTCCGGACGGCAGCCCTCTCTCCTGTGGATCGTACAATCTCTTTACGCCCGCCGACGGTTGCGGAACCGGTTCTTCGGCAATTCGACCTCCAGGCTCTTGCCGGTCCCCTCCACCACGCAATCCAGCGGCCGCTCGGCCACGTGGACGGGAATCCCGGTCTCCTGCGCCACCAGCTTATCCAGACCCTTGAGCAGGGCCCCGCCTCCGGTCAGCATGATGCCGCGGTCGATGATATCCGCAGCCAGCTCGGGAGGCGTTTGTTCCAGCGTGTCCTTGATCGCTTCCACCACCAGCATCACGCTGTCGGAAAGGGCCTCCCGGACCTCGTCGGCATGGATGGTCACATTCTTGGGCAGGCCATCCACCAGGTTGCGTCCCTTGATCTCCACAAAGGCGTTGATGGTATCCTCCGTGGGGAACGCAGAACCGATCTTCATCTTGATCTCCTCAGCAGTCCGTTCCCCGATGAGCAGATTGTATTTCTTTTTCACATAGGTGACGATGGCCTCATCGAATTTATCGCCCGCCATGCGCACAGAAACCGCTGTGACGATGTCTCCCAGGGAGATCACCGCCACCTCGCTGGTGCCGCCGCCAATATCCACCACCATGCTGCCGGTCGCCTCGCCCACCGGCAGACCAGAACCGATCGCCGCAGCCATGGGCTCCTCGATCAGGTCCACATTGTTGGAGCCTGCCTGGCGAGCAGCGTCTTCCACCGCGCGGCGCTCCACCTCTGTAACGCCGGAAGGGATGCAGATCACGATCCGGGGTCGGCTGAGCGCCCCGGTTTTCAGGGCTTTTTTGATAAAATATTTCAGCATGGCCGCAGTCACGTCGAAGTCGGCGATCACACCGTCCTTCAAGGGGCGCACTGCCACAATGGACCCTGGCGTACGGCCCAGCATCTCTTTGGCTTGCTTGCCCACAGCCAGGACCTCATCGGTGCGCACATCCACCGCCACCACAGAAGGTTCCCGCATGACAATACCTTTTCCACGCATAAAGACCAGGGAATTGGCTGTGCCCAGGTCGATGCCGATATCTTTGGAGAACATGGAGAACAGGGAAAAAAACTTAGACAACAGGGACATATTGACAAACTTCCTCTCTGTTCCGGCTTTTCCGGAACGCACTCATACCGGGATCGGATATGGATATTCTTGACCAACCGTGCAGGATTTAAAAGCCCGGCAGCCTCTTTGTCTGCCACGGCCTTATCCGAAAGCAAACAGCACTTTCCGCACCCCTCCATTATACCTGATTTTTTCCCATTTCTCAACAGAATTGTTTACATAAAAGCAGAGAAATCCAAAAAATCCAAACATGTGCCCGGTTCGAGAAACCCCACCACAAAATACAGGGGGTCACTCCTTTGGGAGCATTACTGTCCCGTACTGCCAAATCCCCCCGTGCCCCGCTGCGTCTGAGAAAGCTCCTCGGCCAGAGCGATCTCCGGCGTGCACACCGGAATGATAATGAGCTGGGCAATACGCTCTCCAGGGTGGATCACATAAGGCGCCTGGCCGGAATTGCGCAGGCCCACATGGATCTCTCCCCGATAGTCGCTGTCGATGACGCCCACGCCATTGGAAGCGACGATGCCGTATTTGACGCCCAGTCCGCTGCGGGAGAAGATAAAGCCCGCATGCCCCGGCGGCACCTCCATGGCAAAGCCGGCAGGCAGCAGCACCTGTTCCCCCGGCTCCAGAGTGATCTCTCCTGCGATGCAGGCGCACAGATCATATCCGGCGCTGCCAGGGGTCTTCCGTTCCGGCAGGATCGCCTGTTCCCGCAATTTTTTGATCTTTAATTCCATTCATTGGTCCTCCCATCTGTCTCTTTTCTTCCCTGCAAAAAGGTCGTCGTCCGGAAAGGGCTTGTTTCTGCGGATAATTCACATTTTCCACAGGCTTTTCAACAGCTATTCCACTCCACGGGCGAAGAGCCCGCGAGTATAGTCGAACCCAAGAGGTTCCTGTCGAAAACAGGCCTCCAGGATCCGGCCGATTTCCACAGAGTTTTCCACCGTGAACCGAAGAACACCGAAATCCATTTCCTGCAGCGGCTTGTCCCACAGCCAAAGCGGTACGCAGTTGAAGACCTCACTGACCCGTTGGGGCCCCTGCCCGCTGCAGAGCACTGGAAATCTCCGTCCCGTCCGGTCGGTGAGCACACCCGGTTCCCGACAGTGGCGGCAGCCGCCCGGGGCGTTCGCTAGGGGACAGTTTCGGGTCAGCATCACCGGTATCCTGCCGTAAACCACCAGCCCTCTGGGCAGCTTGTCGCCCAAGGCCGCCAACTCCCGCGTCGAGAGCTCCCAAGACACCTCCACCGAGGTCAGACCCTGCTCCCGCAGAAACGCCAGCGCAGCGGAATTGGTCACGTTCAGGGTCGGACCCCCGTGAAGTCTGGCACCCAGCTTTTTGCCGATCCAAAGCCCGCCCAGATCCCAGGCGACACATTCGGTAAAGCCCTGCTCCATTCGTTCCACCAGCAGTGCCTCCGTGCGTTCCTCGCTGCCAAAGGAGGCTCTTGGCAGATCCAGCATAATACGGGAAAAGCCTGCATCCCGAAGCCGATCCAGGTCCTCTGGCGCTGTCTCCAGCGGCAGAGCGATGGCTGCCAGCTGTTTTGCCTGGGTGCACACCTGATCCGCTTTGCGAAAACTGCCCCACAGCGGCAGCGGCTCCTCCAGGCAGCGCTTCGGGTGCGGCGCGAAGGAAAGAGCCCTCTGTACAAAAGGGATTGCCGGGCGCTGTTCCCGTCGGTGCAGCAGCACCTCCAGCACCTCTCGCCGCAGCGCATTGACAATGGACACCGCCGCCTGCACCCCTGTCTCCGGAACCGAGACCTGTTCGGCAAAAAACGGCGTACCGCCGGTCTTTTCCAACTGCTGCACACACCGTTCAGACGAAAGGATGCCCCCCGTTGCCTCCGCAGAGGCAGTCTCTCGGTTTCCCCTTCGGTCCTCTGCAACGAGGGTCAGTCGACCGCCGTCTTGGGAAAGCTCCAGCCGAACTGGGACCCTTGGCATTTCGCCCCGGTACAGCTCCCGCAGGGATATGAGCACCGTCCCCGCCTGTTCCACATCTTCGCGGGTCCGCACGCCGAACATCTCCCGGCCCAAACGACCGGTGTAATACCCGTCTGTAAAGCCTGACCGAGAAAACACGCTCTTGAGCGCGTGAGAAAGCGTCTCCGGCACCTCTCCGCCATCTGCAGCCAACCGACAGGCACTGGTGGCCGCAGCCACATATTCGGGCCGCTTCATGCGCCCCTCGATCTTGACCGAACAGACCCCAGCACGCCGCAGGGCCTCTGCCTCCCCAATCAGAGACAGATCCTTGAGGGACAGATCATGCCCCGTGCCACCAGGCGCAGCAAACGGCAGGCGGCAGGTCTGAGCACACTGGCCGCGGTTGCCGCTGCGTCCGCCCAAAACTGCCGAAAAATAACACTGGCCGGACACCGACATACACAACGCCCCGTGGATAAAGCTCTCCAGCTCGATGGAACAATCTGCGCCCAGCCGGCGCGTCTCTTCCAGAGAAAGCTCCCGGGCCAGCACCGCCCGTCGAATGCCCCATTGTTCCGCCAGCTTGACCCCGCCGGCGGTATGTAAGCCCATCTGGGTGGACGCATGCAGTGGCAAGTCCGGCGCCTGCCGGCGCAGGAGAGACAGCAGCCCCAGATCCTGCACCAGCACGGCATCCACCGGCAATGAACAGAGGAATTCCACAAACCCCAAGACGGTCGGCAGCTCCCGGTCCTTGAGCAGTGTGTTTACGGTGACGTGTACCGCTGTGTCACGGGCATGGCAAAAAGCCACCGCCTGGCGCAGCTCCTCCCGGGAAAAATTCTTGGCGGCTGCACGGGCACCGAACGCCGGTCCGCCCAAATAGACCGCATCCGCTCCGGCAAAGACCGCTGCCCGCAACGCTTCCGGACCCCCTGCAGGGGCTAAGACCTCCAGCTTGTCCGGGATCATGCTTTTTCCGGAAACGTCACCAGGCCGGGGTCCTGTGGCAGATCGGCCCGCATGGGGTTCACATGCTCTACCGGCCGCCGGGGCGGCTTGGGGGCTGTGGCAGCTGCCAGGGCCTGCTTGAGCTCCCGGTTCTCCTGGTCCAAGGCTGCCAGGTCCCGGCCCAGCGCCGCGTTTTCATCTTCCAAATGCGTGGCGGTCTGCAACACCTGGGTCCGCTCCGAGGCCGCCGCCTGCAGCGCTGTGTTCTCCCGCTCCAGGTCCCGGATCCTCTGCTGGAGCTTGTCCATCTCCTCCGAGGAGGGCAGCTTCCCGTCGATCTCCGCCTTCTCCTCCTGCCAGAGGTCGGCCTCCACCTCCAGCTCGTCGATCCGCTCCTGCAGCTGTTTGGCCAGCACGCCGCTCTTTTTCAGGTCGTCACAGTAGCTCAATGCGGCAGTCAGGGCGGCCGCTTCCCGGGTGATGAAGGGCGAAGCGCCCTGGATCACCTGCATGAGCTGACCCACCTCTTCCGCCAGCGTTTCCATATAGGCGTCGCTTTCCTGGGTGATGACCCCGCACACCACGCCGTTGATCTCCAGCCGGACCCTTCTTTTTTCCACGTCTTGTCCTTCCTTTCCGGTGCTAGAGCCGTGTTTTTCTCCATTATAATGCAAAAAAAGCGTGCTGTAAACCTTTTTAGCTTTACTTTTGATATTTTCCGGCAAAAAACCGCCCAAAACTTTTTTGCTGTTTTTCGCAACTTAGTGGTTGAGTTTTCCCACCGGTTCGTGTATAATGCTAGAGCATGGGAAAATGAGGTATTTTGCGGCCCCATGCTGGGAAGAAAGAGTGTGTGGAAAACAAGCGGGGCAAGGGGTGCCCCTTGGAGGTCATTTCAATGAATTACAATATGTCCGTTTCCCAAATCCAGCAGGCCATTGAGGACAAACTGTCTCACGCCTTTGGAATCTCCCTGGAAAACACCACCAATGAACAGTTTTATAAAGCCGTCGTGCTGATCGTGCGGGAGCTGATGACCAAAGGCCGCACGGAGTTCGTTGCAAACGCGGAAAAATCCGACACCAAGCAGATCTACTACCTGTGCATGGAGTTTTTGCTGGGCCGGTCTCTCAAAAACAACCTGTTCAACCTGGGGCTGGAGGAGCATTTCCGCACGGCCCTAAAGAATCTGGGCATCAAGCTGGATTCTCTCTATGAGGAAGAACCCGATGCCGGCCTGGGCAACGGCGGTTTGGGCCGGCTTGCGGCCTGCTTCTTGGACGGCCTGGCCACCCAGGGATATCCTGCCATGGGCTACTCTCTGCGGTACGAGTACGGGATCTTCCGGCAAAAGCTGGTAGACGGCTGGCAGACCGAAATGCCTGACTTCTGGCTTCCCGGCGGCAGTGTCTGGCTGCAGGAGGTCCCCGACAGCTCCGTGGAGATCCACTTCGACGGCCACATCGAGGAGCGCTGGCACAACCAGCACCATTCGGTGCACCACAAGGATTACACGTCCGTCACGGCCATCCCCTACGACATGTTCGTCTCCGGCAAGGACGGCAAGGGCATCAGCCTCCTGCGCATCTGGAAAGCGGAAAACGACAAGTTCGACATGAGCCTCTTCAACGGCGGCAACTATATCCACGCGGTGGAGCAGCAGGCTATGGCGGAGGCCATCACCAAGGTGCTGTACCCCGAGGACAACCACACCAGCGGAAAGATGCTCCGCCTGACCCAGCAATATTTCCTGGTATCCGCCTCCATTCAGGACATCATCCGGCGGCACCTGTTCGCCCATGGCAGCCTGGACAACCTGTCCAAGCTTGCCGCCATCCATTTGAACGACACCCACCCCGTTCTGGCGATCCCCGAAATGATGCGCATCATGCTGGATGAATGCGGCTACGATTGGGATTCCGCCTGGGATATCGTCAAGCGCACCGTGGCCTACACCAACCATACGGTCATGAGCGAGGCGCTGGAGACCTGGAGCGTCGATGTCTTCAAGATGCGTCTGCCCCGGATCTACCAGATCGTGGAGGAGATCAACCGCCGCTTCTGGGTCGAAATGCGGGCCGCCGGCGTGGACGAGTCCAAGATCTACCGCATGGCACCCATCGGCGACAACTATGTGAAAATGGCCAATCTGGCCATCATCGGCTCTCACTGCGTCAACGGCGTCTCCGCGCTGCACTCCGAGATCCTCAAGCACGATGTCTTTGCGGATTTTTACTCCGTCACCCCGCAAAAATTCACCAACGTCACCAACGGCATCGCCCACCGCCGCTGGCTCAATCAGGCAAATCCCAAGCTGGCGGGGCTCATCTCCGACCTCATCGGGGACGAGTATATCCTCCACGCCGACAAGCTCTCCGAGCTCACCAAATTCCAAAATGACTCTGCCGTGCTGGACCGCCTGTGGCAGATCAAGCGGGACAACAAGGAACGCCTGGCCCAATATCTCAAAAAGACCCAGGGGGATGTGGTAGACCCCGATTCCATCTTTGATGTCCAGGTCAAGCGCCTGCACGAATACAAGCGTCAGCACATGAACGCCCTGAATATCCTGGCCACATACCAGTGGCTGCGGGAGAATCCCCACGCGGATTTCACGCCGCACACCTATTTCTTCGGTGCAAAAGCCGCTCCCGGCTACTACTTCGCCAAGCAGATCATCCAGTTCATCGCCGCTTTAGCCAAGAAGATCAACGCCGACCCGCTGGTCAACCAGAAGCTGAAGGTCGTGTTTGTGGAGAACTACTGCGTCACCTGGGCGGAATCCCTGATCCCCGCCGCCGAGATCAGCGAGCAGATCTCCCTGGCCGGTACCGAGGCAAGCGGCACCAGCAACATGAAGTTTATGATCAATGGTGCGGTGACCCTGGGCACCCTGGACGGCGCCAACGTGGAGATCCACGAGGCCGTTGGCGACGAGAACATCATCCTGTTCGGCATGACCGCTTCCCAGGTGGAGGAGCTCCAGCGCTCCGGATATCAGCCCCGGCTCCAGTATCAAAACGATCCCATCATCCACCGGGCCCTGGACGAGTTGGTCTCGGGTGCCTTGGGCCAGCAGTTCCAGGACATCTTCAATGCCCTGGTGAACCAGGACCGCTATATGGCCCTGGCCGACTTCCAGTCCTACCGGACGGCCCAGCGCCGGGCCGAAGCCCTTTACGCAGACCAGCATGCCTGGAACCGCATGTCCCTGCTCAATATCGCTCAAGCCGGCCGTTTCGCCGCGGACCGTGCCATCCGGGACTATGCCGGAAACATCTGGCACGCTTCTCCCGTGCCGCCTGTACAGAATCTCTCTGCCAAGAGCAAGAAGTGATCTTTCGATCCATATCGCAGGTCCCGGTCTCTGCCCGGTAAGGGGCCGGGTCCTCTCTTTCTGTTGTTTTTGATTTTTTCCCAAGGCGGTGGCTGCTATGTTTCATTCCCGAGACCCGTTATACCGGGACCCCACAGGCGCTGTGGAAGCCGGTACGGCCGTGCATTTCCGGGTGACGCTCCCCAGGGACCTGGGCTGTTCCGCCGTGCGCCTGGTCATGGAGCAGGAGGGGGCCGCGACTTTCACGGAAAACCTCTTCTGGTGCGGCATGAATGGGGAGGACCGGGAATGGTGGGAATGTCACTTCACGCCGTCCTCCCCAGGTCTCTACTTCTACCGGTTCGAGCTGAACACCTGGCAGGGCAGCAAGACCCTCTCCCGGCAGTTTGGGGGCGCTGCCGGTTTATCCGGCACAAACCGCTGGCAGCTCACGGTATATGACCCCGCCTATCTCCCTCCCGACTGGCTGTTGGGCGGCGTCCTGTATCAGATCTTCCCGGACCGTTTTGCGGCTTCCGGGACCGAAAAGCCCGGCGTGCCCCCGGACCGCCGGCTGCATTCGGACTGGTACGAACAGCCGGACTGGCGGCCGAACAGCCGGGGCAAGATCACCAATTCCGACTTTTTCGGCGGTGACCTGGAGGGCATCCGGGAGAAGCTCCCCTACCTGCGTGAGCTGGGCGTGACCTGCCTGTACCTCAACCCCATCTTTGAGTCCCACTCCAACCACCGATACGACACCGCCGACTATGCCCGCATCGACCCCCTGCTGGGCGATGAAGCAACCTTTGCCCGTTTGTGCCAAACCGCCCGGGAGCTGGGCATCCGCATCCTGCTGGACGGTGTTTTCAGCCACACGGGCAGCGACAGCCTCTATTTCAACCGGGAAGGCAGATACCCCACCCTGGGCGCTTATCAGTCCAAGGGATCCCCCTACGCCAGCTGGTACACCTTCTACCAATGGCCTCAGAAATACGACTGCTGGTGGGATTTCGAAACGCTCCCCTGCGTACGGGAAACCGAACCCACTTACCTGCAATACATCACCGGAGAGCAGGGCATCGTCCGCAAATGGCTCCGGGCCGGTGCCTCCGGCTGGCGGCTGGACGTGGCCGACGAACTCCCCGACGGCTTTCTGGATGCCCTGAATACCGCCGCCAAAGCAGAAAAAACCGACGCCCTGATCCTGGGCGAGGTCTGGGAAGACGCGTCCAACAAATGCGCATATGGGGAGCGCCGCCGGTACCTCCTGGGCGGCCAGTTGGATTCCGTGATGAATTACCCCTTTCGGGATGCGATCCTCAGCTTTCTGCTGGGCGGCCCGCCGGAACAGTTTGCAGAGGCCGTGGAGACCCTCGTGGAGAACTATCCCCCCCACTGCCTGCACCTGCTTATGAACCACATCGGCACCCACGATACCGAACGCATCCTCACCGTTTTGGGCGGCGAACCCGCAGGGGGCCGGGGCCGGGAGTGGCAAAGCGTCCAGACGTTGGCACCCGGCCAGCGCGCCCTGGGCATCCGTCGACTGAAGCTGGCCTCCCTGATCCAGTACCTGCTGCCTGGCGTCCCCTGTATCTACTACGGAGACGAAGCCGGCGTCGAAGGCTACCGGGATCCCTTCAACCGCAGCTGCTATCCCTGGGGCCGGGAAGACCCGGACCTGTTGGCCTGGTATCACACCCTGGGCACGCTCCGCCGCGAAAAC
>CANRPD010000025.1 GCA_947632385.1 uncultured Clostridia bacterium
AGCGCTTTCTCAGGCCGCTGACGGCCTGGGCATAGACCCGCTGTACCGGCCAGGCATCCCGGAGAAGGTCCTCCCGGTCGGCTGCATATCGGATCTCCATTTCAAACTTCAGCCCGAAGAGGAAGCAGAAATTCACGGCGCGCTGGGAGATATAGGGCCGGGAATTGCGCAGGGTCACGGGCGTTTCCGGGAAGCAGTATCGGAACAGCTGGGGATAGTTGATCTGCACCGGGCGGTCTCCCGCCGCAGCGGCCTGGAGCTCCTGGGGACTGGAAGGATACAGGTTGATGCCGTGGAGACAGTCGGCATAGGCGGAGTAGACGTCGGTGACATGCTCGGTCATGAAGGCAAACTCCGGATCCAACGCCTTGGTCTGCTTCTGGATGCGGTCCATCAGGCGGACCCGGCCCTGGCTCATCGAGAGGGAGGGCTTGCCCAGGGCGTGGGGATGATCCGGATGGAAGCAGGGATAGGGATACATGCCGCCGATCTGGTCGAACAACACGCCGTTGGGGCCAAAGGAAGCGATCCACCGGGCCTTTTCCTCCATCAGCTCCTGCCAGCGGGGGCTGGAAGGACAGGCGGTGGAAAACTGCTTATTCGTAAAGTGGGACAGGAACCGGCTGGTGTGGGCCTTGTTGTACGCCTCGTAATAGGGCGTGCCCCAGCGGCTGACCGATTCACATTCCGCCCCGTGCTCCCGGTAAAATTCAGAGGTCACGTCCATCAGGTGGCCCTGATGGTACAGGGTCGCGTGTCCCCCCTGAGCCCGCACCTGCTCCAGGCTCGTTTCCAGCGCCGCCCGGCCGCCCATACTCTCGCTCTCCTGCAGGTCGGGGTATTGGTTATCGTGGCCGGAAGCGTACCAGCCGAACAGGCCCAGGGCGTCAAAGCCGTGGGCACGGGCCAATGCATACAGCTTGGGGATCTCCCGGTAGTTCCACATTTCGTCCCCAAACTGCTGCTTGAGGATCACCAGGAAATAGCCCTGCATCTCCTCGATCCACCGGGGGCGTACATGCTGGGGCCGCCACGTGTCGGCCCAGGTCCGGTATTCCCGGGCGGCCCGGCGCCAGTTCCCGGTATACAGGCTCACCAGCACCGGCGGCGAGGCCCAGGTCTCCCCCGGCTGGACGAACGGCAGGCGCGTCAGCTGCAGGACCGCAGCGGGCGCTTCCCCGGTCCCCTCTTCCACCTGGAGGACCGACGCATAGCACAGGGGATCCCGTCCGGAGAAGCTCAACGTGGTGGCGTCGTCGGTCAGGGCCATCCACTGCATGCTGCCCCCCTCTCCGCCGGGATAGGTGGTGCTGATGCTCCGGGAGCGGCGTGACTGGCCGGGGTGGAACGGATCGGAGCCGTTCCGGTCCCGCAGATAGGCGCCGATGTGGTTGATGCGGGTGCCGCACTGGAAGGGCCAGAGCAGCGCCGGGGGCTTGTCGCCGCCCAGGGAGGCCACTTCGCCCAGGATAGGATAGGTGAAGTCCGTGATGAGCACGTCGTCCCGGTTTTCGATCTCCCCGGAGAAGTGGAGGGTATCGTCGGTCAGCTCCACGGTCAGCCGGACGGTGACCTCCGCCTCTCCCCGTTTGGTCTGCAGCCGGTCGCACTGGAAGGTGAGCTTTCCCGGCTCCGCAACGGTCCGATAGGTCTGGTCGTTGCCAAAAGCGGCATTTTCCCAGTCCTCTCCCCGCTTGAAGACCAGGGAAAAGCTCTCACGAGCGGGCGCCGCCAGCACGTTTTCCGGGCAGCCGGCCTTCCACAGGGAACACAGTCTTCCCTGTTCGTCGAACACGGCCGTCAGCCGGTCGTTTGAAAGTTTCAGCATATCATCCTCTCCTATGATGGATCGTGTCTGGAAAGACAAAGGGTCGGGACCATCCGTCAGCTGTTTCGGCTGCCCCGGCGCAGCACCGGCTGCTCCACTGCATCCGGCTGAGCCTGGCCCTCCAGCAGTTCGTACATCCTGCGGGCCGTTTTCGTGAAGGTGTCCATCAGCTTGGCGTAGGGGCGGTTGCAGACATCGATGACCCCGTGCTCCATGCTCTCGCCATCGAAGCGGCCCAGCAGGGGCTGATTATTCATCTCGAAATAGTGGATGCCGACACAGTTGGGGTGGGTCAGGGCCTCTTGGAAATAGAAATCGCATGCCTTGGCCCGGGTCTCTTCGTCCCGCTCGAACAGCAGGCCCAGACCCAGCAACCCCTTGCTGCCGCCCCCGATGTGCCACTCGCCGATCATCATGGGCAGATCTCGGATCGATGCGGCGGTATCCAGCATGGGGCGGGGAGTCACGCGGTAGCAGTTGAAGGAAAAGACATCGTATTTTTCCGAGCCGGCCAGTTCCCGGGGACCGGCCCCGGCGTAGCGCAGGCCCAGATCCAGGTGATCCGGATCCACGCGCTTGAGGGCGGTGCAGAGCACCTCGCTGTACCGGTCGATGAGCAGGGCGTGCATCTGGGCGAAGTCTGCGGCAGCCTGTTCGCTCAGGGCATCCAGGCGCTCAGCCGGAGTGAAAAGGTCCTCAAAGGAGGAAAAGGACCGCTTCCACGCCGTGCTGAGTGCCTCCGGAGTGCCGTATTTTTCCTGCAGCCAACGCACCAACGCCTCTTTGGACCGGAGCCGCTGGGGATGGGCAAACGCCCGCTCCGCCAGATTCATATAGCCGGTCTTCCACTCCGGCTCGTTATTGACGAAATACCCGATGAGATAGGGATTCCCCTTCAGCGGGCCCAGTTGGGTCTGGGCAAAATGCGCCACGCCTTCGCTGAATTCCTCCGAGTAGACATCCGGGAAATCCCGGAAGATCCGGGTGTTGGTCCGAGGGAATTTTTTCAGGGTCCAGACAAAGGGGATCTTTGCTTTTGCCAGGTAGTCCATGACGCGCTCGTCCTCGTAATTGTTGACGCCGACGCCGATGGTATTGAAGCCCCAGTTTTTCAGCCGGGCCGCATTGATCGTCACCCAGGCATCCCACCAGCCCTCGGGGCCAAAGGCGCGGATCAGGTTGGCCCGGGCGAAATTGAACATCTTCCGGTCGGCGCCCACGCCGGGGCCGTTGCGCTTGGCAAACTCGGGGATCTGATCGGCGGTGGTCCAGGCGTCCCGATAGGTGGGATCCTCCGGCTGGGGGAGCCAGGAGAAGAGACTTTCCCGCCGGTCGGTGAAGCCGAACACCCCCATGCGGCTGCCGTAACACATGCCGTTGGAGAAAAAGGCATAGCCGTCCGGATCCACCAGCCACCAGCGGCGTCCGTCATGATGGGTGTGGAAGAACCCGGTGGCATCGAACTTTTTCGAGAGCCAGCCGCCCCAGCGGCTGAAGCCTTCGGGATACTGACCGCCGTTTTGGGCGGATTCCAGCTCACCGCGCAGATAGCGCACCAGCTCCTCCTCGCTGTGGACCTTGCCTTCCCACTCCCGATCCATCCACTGGCCGAATGCATCCACCATGGGGGCGCCCTCCACGGTCATGTCGGGCTCCTCGAAGGTCAGGTAGGCTTCGAACAGGGTGAAGGAGCGGAACGCGCCGCCCCACAGCGGGAAGATCTCCAGCTCCAGGGTGTCCATGTCCTCCACGCGGGCGGGACGGCCATGGGCGTGCCCCTCCAGCATACCGCCCACCAGATGATCCAAGAAATGCTTGCTGGAATTCAACTCCTCCAGCCGCACGGCCAGCTTCACCCGTCTCTGGGGGATCATGCGGTAATCCAGATAGTGGTCCTCCTCGTTCTCGGGGATCACCTCACCGGGGGCGTGGAACACGGTGTTCACCGCCGCGATGGAATCCATATCCATCTGCATGTCCAGGATGAGCATGGCACGACTTGTGAAGGGCAGCCCCGCGATCTGTCCGGGCGTGCCGGTCAGCCGGAGCAGGACGTCGTTGTTCTCACCGGGAAGGTACTTCCCGCCGCCGCAGTCGGCGCCGCGCACCACCGACCACTGTTGGGCAGGTATCGTCTGTTTCATGGTCTGTTCCTTTCTGCCTTGGCAAAAGCACAGAAAAAGTGCGGACAAGAGCAGTCGGGCTATTTCTCTTGTCCGCAGCTTTTTATATCAGATTGGTTTCTCCTTGATCATCGGTCTCAAAGGAAGTTCGGTCGGTCGGTCGCTTACTTGGTGGAGTTGTACCACTCGGTGATCTCCTGCTCCCATTCGGTGCCGTGGCCCTCGGTCTCCCAGCGGCTGATGTGCTCATCATAGATGCTCTGCAGCTGGTCATCGCTGTCTGCGGTGAGCAGGGCGGCGTACATCTCGTCGATGATGGCATCCATATCGCTGCCGTAGTCAATGCGGGCCTGAATGTCCACCTGGCAGTCGATGGCCTCGTCGGTCAGCATGTTGTCCCAAGCTTGTGCTACGCCTTCCTGGGTCTGCTCGTTCAGGGTATGGATCTCAAAGGGATCTTTCGTCTTATAGAGCCAAAAGTAAACATAAATGCCGTCCGAACGCTGATAGGTGGAATCCTGATAGTCGCCCAGGTACTCGAACTGGTAGTTGTCCTTGTCGGTCCAGTTGAAGGAGGTCCCTTCCACGCCCAGGTACAGCAGCGCCTTGCCTTCATCCGTGCACAGATAATCCAGCACGCGCAGCACAGCGTCGATATCCTTGGTCTTGGAGGAGATGGCAACACCGGTGGAAACAGAGGGGAACTTCGCCTGCACACCGTGCTTGCCTTCGGGCCCTTCGATGATGGGGAAGCAGAACTCAGGAGGCGTCTCCTCGGTATAGCGGCCGGGCATCCAGTTGTTGGTGGGGCCGACACATTCCCACTCGATGGCGCCTGCGGTGCCGTTCCACAGCTTGCCGAACATATCCATGTTTGGGATGGTCAGCCAGTCGGGCTCCACCAGGCCGTCGGCCATCAGCTTGCGGACATACTTGATGGCGTCGAGATAGTGGGGATGCTTCGCATAGGTCGTCACCGTGCCGTCCAGCAGGATGTTTTCGCCGATGGGAATGCCATAGGCGCCAAAGATGGTATCAAAGCTGCGGATACTCGAGTTGGCGCAGAGGCCGAAGGTGTCATCCACACCGTCCCCATCGGGATCGTTGTAGGTAAAGGCGTAGTACACATCGTAGAGCTCGTCCAGGTTGGTGGGCTCCGCCATGTTCAGGTTGTCCAGCCAGTCCTTGCGGAGGTTCAGGTTGTCGGCATAGGTCAGCTCACCGCTGGGGATCACATAGATCCCATTGGCATTCGCCGGCGCCAGATCCAGGAGATCGGCCGCATTGGCGAACAGGTTGGGGGCCTTGTCTTCCAATCCGGTGAGATCATAGAGCAGGCCACCGTTCATGAAGTCCATGCCTTCGCTGAGGCTGCCGATCTCGAACAGGTCGGGCAGATTGTCGCCGGCCGCCATAACGCTCCGTTTCTCCTCGGCTTCGCTGCCAGCAACATAGGTCCATTCGATCTTGGTGTTGGTGCGCTCGCTCAATTCTCTCACGACCAGGTTGTCCGCATTGGGCGTGTTATCACCATCGCTGAGGATGGTAATGACCGGTGCTTCGCCCTCGTCGTCCGTGGTCGTCTGGCTCTGGGTAGGCGCAGAGCTCTCCGGGGTGGAGGTGTCGGCGGGCGTGCTGTTCTGGCTGGTGGTCCCCGAGGTGGAGGTGGTGCCTCCGCCTCCGCAGGCGGAGAAGAGCAGCAGCACCATCACAACGGACAGGACCAGAGCAATGAGTTTCTTCGCTTTCATGGTAGATCCTCCTTTAAAATTTTTCCCACATGTTGATTTGTGGGTCTTTTATCCTTTAACCGATCCCACCATCACACCTTTGGTGTAATATTTTTGCAGGAACGGATAAACGATCAAAACCGGAATGACGCTGACGGAAATAACGGTCATCTTGACGGTCTCCTCGGTCAGGCGCGAGGCTGCGCTGATGTCGGACATCTCGCTGACGGTGCCGCTCTTTGCGCCTGCCGCCGCGATGAGCTGCCGGAGGTAGTTCTGCAGCAGCTGGAGATTCTGGTCGTTGACGTACAGGACGTTGTCCATGTAGCCATTCCACAGGCCCACCCCATAGAACATGGCCAGGGCGGCCAGGGCGGGGCCGGAGAGGGGCAGCACGATGTGGATGAGCACCTGGAAGGGGTTGGCGCCGTCCAGCAGGGCGGATTCCTCCAACGACGGGGGAATGGACTGGAAGAAGTTGCGCAGGATGAACATGTTGTAGGCGCTCATGGCTCCGGGCAGCACATAGACCCAGAAGGTGTCCAGCAGGTGCAGGTCCCGGATGAGCAGATAGGTGGGGATCATGCCGCCGCTGAAGAGCATGGTGAAGAAGATCAGCATGGAGAAGAAGCCTCGGCCCTTGAACCGCTTGAGGGACAGCGGATAGGCGGTCATGGAGGTGATCACCAGGGCGATCACGGTACCCACCAGGGTCTTCAAAATGGTGTTGCGATAGCTGATGTAGAGCTGACGGGTGGAGAGCAGCTGCTGATAGGACAGCAGGGAGAAATCCCGGGGCCACAGGAAAACACCGCCGCTCATGGAGGCGTGGGAATCGGACAGGGAGTACATCACCACATGCCAGAAGGGGTATACGGTGACCAAGACGATCAGCAGGAGGAAAAAGCCGTTCACGACCCTGCCGATCCGCTCCCCTCGCGTGGTCCTGCTCAAATAACTGGACCGGGTCTTCTTGGTTCCTTTTTTCATGGTGTCCTCCTTTACATGATGCCGCTTTCGGGGTCGACCTTCTTGGCGATGGCATTGGTGGCCAGCACCAGGATGAGCCCCGTGAAGGACTGGAACAGGCCCGCTGCCGTGGACAGCCCGAACTTGCGCTCCTGCAGGCCCAGCTTGTAGACATATGTATCGATGATGTCGATCTGGCTGACGATGGCGTCATTGGAGAAGACGAACACCTGGTCAAACCCGGCGTACATCATTTCGCCGACACGGAAGATCAACAGCACGATGATCGTCGTGCGGATGCAGGGCAAGGTGATGTGCCACATCTGCTTCCACCGCCCCGCGCCATCGATGGCGGCAGCCTCATACAGCCCTTGATCGATGCCGGTGATGGCCGCCAGATACACGATGGTGCCCATGCCCGCACCTTTCCAGACATGGGAGATGATGATGATCGGTCTGGCTGCAGAGGGGCTCGCCAGCAGATTGGGCAGGCTCCCCTGATACCCGATGAGATTTGCAAAATCCCGGATCACACCGGAATTGGGAGACAGGATGGCGTAGAAAAGCCCGTACACCACGACCCAGGAAACGAAGTTCGGCAGGATCACAGAGGTCTGTACCAGCTTTTTCGTCCGGCCGCCCCGGATCTCATTGATCATAAGGGAGAGAATGATCGGGAACGGGAATCCGAAGATCAGCTTTTCCAAGCTGATGAAGATATTGTTTTTCAGTGCGCGCAGAAAAGCTGCACGGTTGAACAGGTCCACAAAGTGTTTCCAGCCCACAAAAGGCGCCTCAAAGATGCTCATGCCGATCCGGTAATCTTTGAAGGCGATGCTCACTCCGTATATAGGGGCGTACTTAAAGATCAGGATATACAGAAGTCCGGGCAGAAACATGAGGTACAGCATCCAATCCATGCGCATCACACGGAGGAAACGGCTTGAAAAAGGTGCCTTTTCAGGGGACTTTATGCTACTTTTAGACATCTTGCTCATATTTTTCCACCTTTCACTCTTGATTCAATTGACCGATATGTCTTCATTATAGGCGTAGGGAGAGGGGTTGTCAAGGATTATTTTTTTATCAATGTGGAGTAATTTCTGACATTTTTTTCATTTCCGACTTTCTTCATCGGTTTTTTACAGGCGTTTTACCACAAGTTTTTACAATGTTGTACTTTTTTCATTTGTTCTGCCTGTCCTCTCATTTGATAATTCCAATGGCGAAAGAAAACGAAACCGGATCGGAACGTGAAAAAATTATTTTTTCTGAAAAATTTTCGGAAAATTATTGACAACCGGCATGGAACCATATTATACTGTGCTCTGAAAGCGGGATCTACACGGGTCCTGTGGTCAGCCGGATCGAATCTAGGATACAGGGGCGGTCGATCGTTATGGAAAAAGCGAAAATGGGCGTACTGCTCATTGCCACCTCCCGCTTTCGAAAGCTGGGAGAAGAAACAGCAGAAGGCAGCTATGAACAGCGCAAGCGTCGGGAAGCGGAGGAATATCTAGAGGGGATGCGGCAGTTCTGTGCTCCGGTGTTTCCCGGGGTGTGCTATACCCGGGAAGATCTGGCTGGAGCCATGGCGCTCTTTACCCAGGAACAGGTCGACTGCATTTTCGCGGCTTTCCTCTCCTGGACGGAGGATTTCCTCTGGGTGCGTTTTTTGCGGGATGTGGGGAACATTCCCGTGCTCTACGGGGTGCGGGTGCGGGAAAGCATCTCCTTTACCGATACGTTCCGTGAGACGGACTTTACGGAGTTCCTCTCTGCAGGCGGCCTGGTGGGCGCTCTGGAGGGATCCGGTTCGGTCCAGCGGTTCCATCCGCCCATGTTCGAGACCGCCATGGGGACCCTTCCCCAGCTGATGGAACAGGCAGAGCGCTTCCTGAAAGCATCTGCGGTACGGGCCCGGTTGAGACATTCCACCTTTGGCCTGCTGGCCAGCTACAACGAAGTGATGTGGTCCACCTATGTGGACCCCTATGCCCTCTTCCAAAAGGCGGGACCGGAGCTGCGGTTCCTCTCCGTGGCCACGCTGGTCAAGGAGATCGAAGCCGTACCGGAAGAGGCTGTCCGATCCTCCATGGAACGTCTGCGCTCCCGGTATCCGGTGCTGCCCGATGTGGACGAGGAAAAGTTCGCGGCTTCCGTGCGCGCCTCGATCGCTTTGGAAAACACCGGCCGGAACGCGGGCGCGGATATGCTGGTCCTCAACGACGTGGATCCGGTGCTCCTCACCGAGGTCGGTCTGCGTCCTGGGTTCATCCCCACACCGGTGGGCGGAGACGTGCCCGTAGTGCCGGAGGGGGATATCGGCGGCGGCCTGGCGGTATACATGCTGCGTCTGCTGACCGGCAAGCCCGTCAGCTTCGTCGAACCCTTCCATATCGATCTGGAGCAGGGCTGCTTTGCCGCCGGCCATGCCGGTCCCAACGATTATACCGATCCTGCGGGCAGTGTGCAGATCGCCCGGGACGTACGTTTTGCAAAGACTGCCTACAAGCACGCGGGAGCGCCCTTTGCCTGGTATCTGATCCCGCCCGGACGGAAGACCATGCTCCACATCTCCCAGAAAGACGGCTCGTTCCAAATGGTGGCCGGTCTGGTGGACGCGCTGCCTGCTCAGCACTTTATCACTTCCTATTCCCACGGGCTGTTCCGCCCCGCGGAAAGCGAGCTCATCCCCTTCTTCCACAAGCTGGTGGAGATCGGCGTTACACAGCATTACGGCATCGTGGAGGGCGACTGTCTGGCCCAGCTGGAAACGCTGGCACACCTGATGGGATTCCCCTTCACCCGCCTTTAAAAGACAGAGACTGTTTATCACCATGTGATTCAGGAGGATGCTGACAATGAGTTTTATGTTTAATCCCTATCCCTATGACGACCCCAACGCCTACAACACCGTCTCCTGCCCGGACGCCCTGCGGGGCTGTCTCACGCTGGATTCTCTCTCCACCGCCAAACGGATCCTCAAGGACATTCAGAAAACAATTGCCGAAAAAGGCCGGTGCGTACTGGGCATCGATGGCTACATCAGCGCGCCCATGGACCGCTTCCGGGGGTTGGTCAACCTACTGGCCGTGCAGGAAGGGCTGGAGGTCTCCTGCCTCTCCACCGATCCTCTGTACATGGAATCCGGAGCCCTGCACGACAAGCTGCTCAAATATCTGCCGGAGGACCGGGAAACGGACCCGCCTCTGCTCTACGGGCGCCTGTATAAGGAAGGCCTGGAGGGCCTGATGGACGCGCAAAAGATCGATGCGCTGAAGCAGCAGATCGAAGACTTTCGGGCAACCGGTAGCGGACTGCTCATCGTTTACGGAAACGGGGCCCTCATCGATGCCTTGCGGCCCTCGTACGATCTGAAGCTGTTCATCGACATGACTCAAAAACGGACCATCCTCAATATTCGCAACGGCTCTGCGGGCAACCTGGGGTTCACGACCCGCCGGTCTCCCAATGAGATGATCCGGCACAGCTACTATGTGGATTTTGAAGCGGTGATGGCTCTGCGCGGCAGGCTGCTGCGGGAAAATCTGGTGGACTATTATCTGGCGGGAGACGATCCAGAGAAGATCCAAGCTATGACGGTCCCCGGGCTGGTCGCCCTCTTTGCAGAAATGGTGAAACAGCCGCTGCGCTGCAAGCCTGTATATATCGAAGGCGTATGGGGCGGCTTCTACGTGAAAAAGCTGCGGAACCTCCCGCCCGAGATGAAAAACTGTGCCTGGGTGTTCGACCTGATCCCCATGGAGGTCTCCATCGTAGCGGACATTGGCGATGCGAAGCTGGTATTCCCCTTCTACTGCTTCGTACAGCTCATTGGAGAAAAGCTGATGGGTGAAAAGGCCCACAAGAAATTCGGCGGCTACTTCCCCATCCGCTTTAACTACGACGACACCTTCCATTCCAGCGGGAACATGTCCATCCAGTGCCACCCAGACGGCGACTATGTCCGGAAAAACAACGACGAGCTGGGCCGCCAAGACGAAAGCTATTACATGGTCGTGGCCGGCCAGGAGGCAAAGACCTACTGTGGGTTCCGGAAAGATGCGGATGTAGAGGAATTCATCGAAAAAGCGCGGCGGGCCGAAAAATACGGCGAGGGCTTTGACCACGACCAGTATGTCTACTCCGAGCCCAGCCGGCCCGGCATGCAGTTCCTTATCCCCGCCGGGACCATCCATGCTTCGGGGCGCAACCAGGTGATCCTGGAGATCGGCAGTCTGACCATTGGCTCGTATACCTATAAGATGTACGACTACATGCGCAAGGACCTGGACGGCAACCTCCGGCCCATCCACACGTATCACGGCGACAAGGTCCTTCGCCGGGATTTCCGGGAGCCTTGGGTAAAGGAGAACCTGATCCAAAAGCCCAGGACCCTGCGCACGGGAGAGGGGTTCGTGGAGACCATCGTGGGCGAGCACGATCTGCTCTACTTCTCCCTACACAATGTCCGCTTCCCCCAGCGCTATACCGATGAGACCACCGACCGCTTCCATGTATTGGTGCTGGTGGAGGGCGAAAAGGCTTTGATCCGTTCCCTCACCGATCCCACCAAGTGCTTCCACCAGAACTATCTGGACATGGTCATCGTCCCGGCAGGCTTTGGTCCGTACGAAGTGATCAACGAGGGCGTTGGGGTGCTCACCATGCACAAAACGCTGCTGAAAGAGGGCTTCGAGAATGAATGACCCCTGCGTTCTGGCCGTGGATGCCGGTGGGACTGCTCTCAAAAGTTCCCTGGCTTCCCCGGACGGGACCTTGATCGAAGGCACATTCCATGAAGTCCCTCTGGATTCTCAAGGTCCTGCCCAGGGCATTGCCGCCGCCTTCCGAGCCCTCTGCCGGGACATGCGCCAAAAGGCGCAAAGCTGCCGCCTGAACATCGTCAAGGCAGGGGTGTGCATCCCCGGTCCCTTTCTGTATACAGAAGGCGTCAGCCACATGACCCACAAGTATCAGTCCGTCTATGGGGTCCCCATGCGCCCCTGGTTTCAGGAGGTGTTGGGGCCGGTCCCCGTGCACTTTCTCCATGACAGCTCTGCTTTCCTGCAGGGGGCCGTATGTCCGGAAGATCGTTTGCAGCACCGCAGGATCTGCGGCGTGATCCTGGGCACTGGGTTGGGATTCGCCTCCATGGTGGATAGGACCCTGCTTCTGAACGACCAGGGCGGTCCCGGGATCAGCATTTTTCGAAGGCCCTATCGGGACGGCACAGCCGAAGACTACGCCAGCCGCCGGGCCGTGGAGGCCCAGTACCGGGCCCTGACCCACCGGGCGGAGATCCCAACCGTCAAGGACATCGCCGATCTCGCACGATCCGGAGACCGAGATGCCCGGGCGTGCTTCCAGACATTGGGGCAGTCGTTGGGAGAGATCCTCCAGCCGGTGATCCGGGAAAACGGGTTTACCCTGCTGTTGCTGGGCGGGGCCATTGCAAAATCCGCAGACCTGTTTCTGCCGCAGCTGCGATCGTCGGTGGCCCTCCCCTCCCTCACCGTCCGTCCGGCTTCCCACATCGACGCAGCGCCCCTCATCGGAGCCGCCCGCAGTTCCTAGATGCAGACGGTTCACCGTCCCCTTCGGGAAACATCCCATCCAGATGGATCGGATTCCAGGCAGAGCAGGCCCGCAATGCCTTTGGAGCATCCATAAAGAAACCAATCGCCTCTTGAAAGGAGCAATACGTATGAAACGGTATGAAGTGAAAGACCACGAGCCCTCCTATCTCCCCGAAGGAGAGTGGAAGCTGGTATGGCACGACGAGTTTGACGGAACGCAGCTGGACCAGACCAAGTGGGGCTTCCGGCTGAACTTCTGGGGCAAGCCCTTCGATGCCTATACCGACCAGGGGATCGTGCTGGACGGCAACAGCCACGTGGAACTGCACCGTACCCAGCGCAACGGCAAGTATGTTTCGCCCCAGCTGCAGACGGGGTCGAACTCGTTCGATATTCCCAAGAGCGGTTCGGAAAATCCCTGGAAGCAGGATGAGATCTGGCCCCTGGGCATTTTAGAGCCGCCCAAGTTTGTTCACCGGTATGGTTACTACGAGTGCCGCTGCAAGTTCCAGAAGGATCCCGCCACCATGTGGAGCGCCTTCTGGGTACAGTCCCCCACGATCGGCGCCCGCTTTGAGCCCCAGTGGTGCGGCGTGGAGTCGGATATTATGGAATGCTTTGCCACAGGAACCGCTACCACGGGCAATATCTTTGGCGGGTACGGCCAGCAGTTTCAGAACGAAGGCCGGGTGCATTATGATCTGGATCCCGGCGAATGGCACTATTTCGGCATGGATTGGCAGCCGGACAAATACGTTTTCTACTACAACGGCCGGGAGATCTCCCGCTGTACCGAAAACATCTCCCAGGTCCCGGAGTTTATCCTCCTCACCACGGAGATCCAGGGATATCGGGGTGGCAAAGCCTGGGAAGGGAAGGAACCCCCCTATATCATCCAGGGAGAGTTTACCGACGATTGCTTTATCGCAGATTTTGTCCGTGTCTTTGACCGAGTAGAATGACCTCCTACACGCTCGTTCAAAGCACATCAGGGAGCCCCCGTGAACCGGACGGGGGCTTTCCTGCAGCACGGGCCCCGCAGCCTGCCCCCCTGGGCAGGCCAGGCGCTGCTGCGATCGACCCATTGAAAAAAAGGAGGGCATTGGATGACGATCCACGAAAATCTGTCCACGCCGGTGACAGCCCGGTGTGACGTGCTGGTGTGCGGAGGCGGCGTCGCCGGAGCCGCGGCAGCGCTGGCCGCAGCCCGGGAGGGAGCTTCAGTGATCTTGTTGGAAATGCAGTACCTGTTGGGCGGTCTGGGCACCGCAGGTCTGGTCACCATCTATCTCCCTCTGTGCGACGGCATGGGCCGTCAGGTCTCCTTCGGGCTGGCGGAGGAGCTGTTTCGGCTGTCCATCCGGTACGGAGCGGAGGCACAGGATCCCTCCACTTGGCTGGACGGAAAGACGCCCCATACCGACCAGGACCCCCGTTTTCAAACCCAATATAACCCCCAGCTGTTCGCGATCCTCCTGGGACAGCTGCTCCATGAGAACGGTGTGCAGGTGCTCTACGGTACCGAAGTGGTGGCTGTTCACAAAGAGCAGGAACGCATTGCCGCCGTGATGATCCAGAATGCCTCCGGCCGCCAGGCCATCGCGGTACGCAGTGTGGTGGATGCCACCGGAGATGCGGCGGTGGCTGCCCTGGCCGGGGTACCCACGGCGGTGTGCGCTCAGCCCAACGCCCTGGCCGCTTGGTACTATTCTGTGGGGGCAAAGACCGGGTATCAGCTGAGGATGCAGGGCGTGATCGAGACGGCGGCAGACGGAAAGACCGCCCTGGCTCGTTCCGCAACACAGGAGACCCAGGGATTTACCGGGCTCCGTGCGGAAGAACAGTCCCAGTTCATGCGCCTTTCCCAGCAGGCGATCCTGCAGGATGTGCTTCGGCTGCGCCAGCAGGATCCCACTCTGTTCCCTGTGACGATGCCCACCCTGCCCACCCTGCGGATGACCCGGCGGCTGGTGGGGGCATATGCTTTGGACCTTTCCGATGAGCACACCGATTTCCCCGATTCCATTGGGATGGTGGGCAACTGGCGAAAGCGCGGCCCCGTGTATGAGGTGCCGTTCCGCACGCTCTATTCTCCCGTCTGTCCCAACCTCCTGTGCGTCGGACGGTGCGCCTCCTCCACCGAAGCCATGTGGGATATCCTCCGCGTGATCCCCTGCTGTGCCGTGACCGGGCAGGCGGCCGGGTGTGCCGCCGCCTGTACCGCAGATTTTCCCGCACTGGACGTATCCCTGCTGCAAAGCCGGCTGGTCGCTGCCGGCGTTCGCCTCCATGAAAGCGACCTGCCCCCGCGCTGAGAGCACCCGATACCGAAAAATCCCCGGGACCACTGGAAACGGTCCCGGGGATTTTTGTGTTTTGATGGACGGGCGACCCGCCTGGAAAGGCGGCTTTTCCTCAATAATTCATCTGCATATGCTTCTTGGAGGTGATCAGCCTGGAACGGTCCAACGACGCTTTCACATCCCCATAGTTCTGGCTGGCCACGCAGGTGTACAGCACATCCACCACAGCCAGCAGCGCGATGCGGGAGCTCATGGCGCCGCTTCGGAACATCGTCTCCGAAGAAGCGGTATACAGCTGATAATCCGCCTGCTGGGCCAAGGGGTTTTTGCTGAAGCGCGTCACCGAGATGAGCGTGGCTCCCGTCTGTTTGATGACCTCCACGGCTTCCAAAACATCCTTGGTATTGCCCGTATGCGAGATGACCACCGCCACATCGCCGGGCTGCAGGGTCGCAGCACACAGCAGCTGGTCATGGGGATCCACCGAGGGCAGCGAGACCTTGTTGATCCGCAGGAATTTGTTCCGGGCATCCTGCGCCACAAGACCGGACGTGCCGACCCCGTAAAAGTCCACCCGCCGGGCGGCAGAGATCAGATCGACCACCTTCTCCAGGACCGGTACATCCAACAGGGACATGGTGTTTTCAATGGCCTGCATGTTGGAAAGACACACGCCCCGCAGCAGGGTCTCCACCGAATCGCCCGGCCGGATGTCGGTGTAGGTCGCCGAATCCTGCTGGTTCACCGTGAGGTCTGTGGAAAGATTGCGGCAGAACTCCTTATAGCCGGAATACCCGATGGATTTGCACAGCCGCACCACCGAAGACACACTGACCCCGCAAAACTGCGCCAGGTCGCTGATGGGCATATTGATGACATTTTCAGGGAAGTTGAGCACAAAGTTGGCGACCTGCTGTTCTTTCTGTGTGAGGGACTCATACAGTTCCTTGATCCTGAGACGACAATCTGTCATAAAGAAGGCTCCTTCATGCCGTATGCCGGCATTTGTGAATTAGTCCCACTGCCACGAAATCTCTCAAGCGAATCTCAACAGATTGTTTTGCTGATAGGACACCAACTATGAATGATTATACGATAAGATCCCGTCATTGTCAAGGAAAAAAGGACAGACCATCACCCAACTAAGTTTACATAATTTTACGATCGTTTGTCCGGACTCCCCGCCTGTCAGCCCCGGCGGTGATAGCCCGCGGCGATGCCGCAGCCGGCCAGCAGGACCAGCGCCGAGACCCCCAGCAGCAGGAGCTGTGCCGCCGTGACCGGGGTACCGGCATCGGTGGGATCAGCGGTGTTTTCCGGTTGTCCCAGGTCCCCCATGGGGCCCTGCATCGCTCCGCCCCGCCGGTCGGCCCAGCTGCCCTCCCTCGGAAGGGCTCCCGGCTGGTCACCATCACTTGGCGGTTCGTTTTCCGAAGGCTCCGTAGGATCCTCCTGGGTCGGGTCGGGCGGGAGGCCCTCCTCTGTTCCGCCTGGGGCCGTCTCGGGGGGCGTCCCCTTGGGATCCATCCCTTCCGGCAGCTCCGGCGGCTGGGCGCTGCCTGCGGCACCCTTCCCGGGGAAACCGGCGGGCGCATCTCCGTTTTCTGCGTCCGGCAGAGCGGCGTCGCCCGTCTGGGTCCCCTCCGGGCGCTGTCCCCGGCCGAACCCGTTTCCGCCCAGCATCCTTCCGCCGCCAAAGCCCCCAAAGCCCCCGCCGTTCGAGGCGTTGTCCAGGGTCACTTCGGTTTCGGTATCCCCTACGGTCAGCGTACAGGTGTCGCCCACGTGCATGTCCGGCGTGCTGACCAGCACGGAGGAGAAGCTGCAGGGGACCTGCCGGGACAGCAGCTCGTTTCCGTCGGCGTCCCGCACCGTGACCGTTGTCCCGGCCGCCGCCGAAGTGGTCTGCATCAGGAAGCCCTGGGGCGAGGAGGCATCGAAGCCCTCCGCCATGCCGCTGCTCCCACAGGCAAGGACCGTCCCGCCGCTGATCAAGCAGGTGCCGCCGTTTTCACTGCCGTAGTCGATGGCACAGCTGCCGCCCTGGTCGCTGACGCTGACGAACAGCGTTCCGCCGCTGATGGTGATATCCCGGTTGGAGTCCAGCCCGTCGGCGTCCCGGCCGTTTTCCACCGTGACGGTGACGGTTCCTCCGGTGAGGTTGATGGCGGCGTTCTCGCTGGACCCGCTGGCGTTGAGGCCGTCATCCGTCGCGGCGATATCCACCGTCCCCCCGGCAATGGTGATCTGGACCGCTTCCAGCCCTTCCCGGCAGGCCGGGATGGCGATGCTGCCCGATTCCACATAGAGGAACGATGTTCCCGCGTCGTTGGAGACCGCGATCCCGTCGTCCCCGGCGGAAAGCGTCAGGTCTGCTTCCCGGATGCGCACGCTGTCGTTTACGTGGACCGCATCCTGGGCCGCGGTCACCCGGAGGGTGCCGCCGGTCACCGTGAGATCGTCGTTGCACACGATCCCGTGCTGGCCCTCCGCCGTGATCTGCAGCGAACCGGTCCCGTTGACGGTGAGATCGTCCTTGGCGTAGAGGGTGCCGTCGTAGCCCGCGGAAATGGCCTCCTCGCTATACGCAGACCCGGAAGACAGGGTGTTCTCGGTGTCCGCCTGCAGCGTCAAAAAGACCTTCCCCACCTGCTCCACCCGCAGGGCCGGGCCGTCTGCACAGTGGAGGGACACCCCGGAAAACAGCAGCCAGATCTTGTCGTCGCCGTCTGCTTCCACCACCACCGACCCGTCGGAGAGCGCGCCGGAGAGCACATACTTGCCCCCATAGACGATATGGACGCTCTCCCCTTGGACATAGGCGCCGTTTCCATGCACCGTGCTCCCCCCGTCCGACAGGGTGATCCGGGTGGCGTCAGCGGCGTCCCACTGGGCGTTCAAGTCGTTTTCGGTGAAGAGGGCGTCGCTGTTTTCCTCACTGGCCACCGCCTGGATGCCCAACGCCTCGCCGTTCATGAACAGGATCGTCAGGACCAGAGTGAACACGGTGATCCCCACACAAAGGGCGTCTAGATGCTTACGTGCTGCCATCCGGCTCCTCCTCATCCCGTATAGTCCCCATGATAGCTCACCAGCACCGCGCTGGACACCCCGTCCATGTCGGCCAGCTCGCTGACAAAATCCGTATCGTCCCCCTTGAGCCGGACCTCCAGGTTCAGCTCGATGCTGCCCTTTTGGGCGGTCTTGCTCTTCACCACGCAGCGGTCGGTCCGGGCCTCCAGAAACGCCCGGGCAGCCTGCTCGCTGGCGTGGCCGGTGCACTGCAGCACCACGATATACGGGTTGCTGTGGTCCTTGCGGTTGACGAAGAACAGCAGGATCAGCCCGATGACCACGCTGCCGATCACCGCCAGGGGGATCATCCCCGCCGCCAGGACGATGCCCACGGCGATGGACCAGAACAGGAACGCGATGTCCAGCGGCTCCTTGATCGCCGTGCGGAAACGGACGATGGACAGCGCGCCCACCATGCCCAGAGACAGCACCACATTGGAGGTGACCGCCAGGATCACCAGGGTGGTGATCATGGTCAGGGCGATGAGGGTGACGCCGAAGGAGGAGGAATACATCACGCCGTTGTAGGTCTTTTTGTAGATCAGAAAAATGAAGCAGCCCAGGCCAAAGGCCAGCACCAGGGCCAAGGCCATGTCCAGAAGGGTCACACTGGAAACGTTCTCTAAAAAGCTGGATTTGAAAATGTCACGAAGCGTCATGGTCGGTTTTCCTTTCTGTTTGCCTCAGCCGTAGATCCGGCATTGGGCGTATTTGGAGAAGGCGGACGCCCGGCGGCCGGGCATCTGCAGGGCGTCCCGGATCACGTCCGGGAGGAAGGCGTCCCACTTCACTTCCAGGCAGATGGGATCCTCCCCTGCCGGGACCGTCACCAGCCCGGGGTCCAAAAAATCGGCGCACTGCAGGCTGGTGCGGAGCCCGTGATCGAAGGTGACCCGGACGTTCCCCGGCGGGAACACGAAGGGCTCCCGGGTGTACTCCACCACCACCTTGGGTCCCAGCCCCTGGGTCTGCATCTTCCACCCCAGCTCCTGCAAAAGGGGCGGCGCGTCTGCCCCCAGCGCCGGGCGCCTGCCGGCGGCGATGGCCTCCACCTGCCGGAGCGTGAGCGGCGCCTCCTGCTTCCGGCACAGGCCGTTTAACTTGCTCTTTTTCTCCAGCCGCACAAACCCCGTGTCGCCGTTGTAATAGCGGATGCGGAACTTCTCCCGCCGGTCCACGCCGTCGATCTTCTCCCACAGCGCCCGGTCCGTGGGGGTGTCCAGATACAGGCTGCGGATGAGATACCGGCCCCCCACTGCGTGGGGATCCGGCTCCATGAGCACCCGCAGCCGGCTGCGCAGCGCCAGCAGATCGGCGGTGTTGATCTCGATCTTCCATTCGTGCCGGAAGTCCATCCTCCGTCCCTCCCGTTCTTTGATGGGCTTCAGGATACCGGAAAAAGATTGAAGAAAAATTGAAATCACAAAAAATTCACAAAGCCGGCAGCACGGCGGTGAACACGGTGATCCCGTTGGAGCTGGCCACCGAGATCTGCCCGTGGTGCGCCGTCACGATGGCCTTGGCGATGGCCAGGCCCAGCCCGTACCGGTTCTCGTCTCCAGTCCGCGCGGCGTCTCCCCGGTAGAACCGGTCGAACAGATGCTTCTGCTGCTCCTCGGGGATGGTCGTCCCCTCGTTGGTCACGGAAAGCACCCCGTGGGCCTTTTCCCGGCGCAGTTCGACCCGAACGGTGCCCCCTGCCCTGCTGTGGCGAACAGCGTTGTCCAGCAGGATGGAGACCAGCTGGCTCAGCTGCGGGGCGTTCCCCAGCACAGGCAGGCCCTCTGCCACATCGCACTGCAGCCGAAGGCCGTTCTCGAACAGCACCGTCTCAAAGGGGAGGGCTTCTCCCAGCACGATCCGTCCCAGGTCCACCTGCGTCTTTTCCGGGGCGACCTGCTCCGTGCGGGCCAGCTCCAAAAGCTGCGTGACCAGCGCCCCCATCCGGGCATTTTCGTACTGGATGTTCCCCAGCCACGGGTTCTCCCCGATCTCCCGCCCCAGCATGTCCGCGTTGGCGCTGATGACGGAGACCGGGGTCTTCAGCTCGTGGCCCGCGTCGGAGACGAACTGCTTCTGCTTCTCATAGCTTTCCTCCAGGGGGCGAACGATCCGGCTGGCCAAAAACAGGGCGGCAAAGAACAGCACGACCATGGCCATGCTGCCGAAGAGCAGGGTATACCGGAACAGGGTCGTCATGCTGTCCTGCATGAGGGTGTTGTCCATAAACGCCACCAGCGTGTAGCTCCCCTTGTCCACCGCCGCATAGAGCAGCCGTTCCTTGCTGCCCCCGGCGCTCCCGCTTGCCACGATCTGCAGCGCGTAGTCCTGGAGCTGGGCATCGGTGTAGATCTCCCGGTCGCTGTTGTCCACCGCCAGCACGGACCCGTCCTCCTTGGACACCGCCACGGAATAGAACGTCGACAGCTGGAACGCCGGCGTGTCCTCGAACCGCGGCCCCTCCGGCCGGCGAAACGGCGCCGACAGCCCCGGCTTGCCCGGCTCCTCCGGGGGCTTGCCCGGCCGCAGCTCCAGGGCGTACAGCTGGGCATATCGGTCCAGCATGCCCCGGTTGGTGGCGGCCACCTCCCGGTAGCTGGAGAGGTAGATCACCGCCAGGGTCCCCAGGAGGAGGACCGCCAGCGCCGCCATGATGGCGGCCACGATCTTCCATTTGGATCTTCTAAACATCCCCGCACCTCAATTCATACCCGATCCCGCGGATGGCCTTGATCTCGGTCTTGGCCCCGACAAAGGCCAGCTTCCGGCGGGTGAAGGACATGTAGACCTCCACGTTGTTGTACTCCGCGTCGCTGTCAAATCCCCAGATCTTCACGGCGAACTGCTCCCGGGTCAGGACCTGCCCCTGGTTGGCGATGAGGTATTCCAGGATCCGGTACTCCTTCTCCCCCAGCCGCACGCTCTGCCCGGTGGTCCGGCACCGCAGCAAGGCCGTGTGGGGCTCCAGAACGATGTCCCCAAAGCTGAGAGACCCGTCCGGAGAGGGCAGGTTCCGCCGGCTCAGGGCCCGCAGCCGGGCCAGCAGCTCCTGGATCATAAACGGCTTGGTCAAATAGTCGTCCGCGCCGCTGTCCAGGCCGGTCACCTTGTCCTCCACCTCGCCTTTGGCCGTCAGCATCAAGATCGGCGTTTTGATCCCCGCCTGCCGCGCCCGCCGGGCGATCTCAAAGCCGGAGCACCCTGGGAGCATCACGTCCAGCACGATGAGATCGTAGATCCCGGTCTCCACCGCGCTCATCCCGGCGGTCCCGTCCCCGCACCAGTCCACATCGTACTGCTCCAGCCGCAGGATCTGGCACAGCGCCTGGGCCATCCGCTTTTCGTCTTCCACCAGCAGCAGCTTCATCGCCATCCCTCCCATTCCGTCTGGCTCTATTGTACCACAAAACATTGAAGAAAGGTTGAACAGAGTATCTCTTCTTCCCGGCTTTGTGAAGAAACTGGATCCGAAACGAAGAGTCAGGATGAATCCATGCGGAAAGTCAAGGGAAACCGGTTGCAAATTCCGGCAAACCGTGGTATGCTTGCTTCCGAAGGAAGGAGGCGCCGCCATGCCGATCCACGAGAGCCAGCTTCGGTATATGGAGTACATCCACCGGGAAAACGACGACCGGCACCACACGGACAGCGAAGACGCCTATCAGTACGATCTGCTGCGGCTGGGAGATGACCGTGCAGTGGCGGAAAGCGTGAAAATGTTTGGGAGCTCTCTCCCCGGCCACCTTTCCGATCACCCGGTGCGCAACTTCAAATATCGCTTTGTGGCCTCCATCGCCCTGGCCAGCCGGGCAGCCATCCGGGGCGGACTCAACTCGGAGCGCGCGCTCAATATCAGCGATCTGTTCATCCAGCAAATGGACCGCCTCTCCACTGTGGAGGAGGTGAAAGCGCTGCACGCCGAGATGTTTGCTTTCTATGTGAAGGAGATCAAAGCGCTTCACCGGGAACATGTCTACGCCAAGCCCGTGACCCAGTGCATCAGCTATATCGAGAACCATCTGCACGAGCCCATCCGCATCGCAACGCTAGCAGAGGTCACCGGGCTCAACAGCACCTACCTCTCCACGCTTTTCAAAAAAGAGACCGGTCAGACCGTTTCCGGATACGTGCTGGCGCGGCGCATGGAAGCCGCAGAAAACATGTTGAAATTCTCCTCCTTCTCCTACGCGGAGATCGCTGCCATCCTGGCCTTCAGCTCGCAAAGTCACTTTATCCGTGTCTTCAAGCAGGAGACCGGCTACACGCCCAGAGAATACCGCAACCAGTTTTTTGTCACTCCCGAGGAGGCGGCCGCAGCCCGAGCACTCATACCAAAATGATCGTCTCACCGAAAAGGGTCCCGTGGATCGGGGCCCTTTTTTCTGCGTCGAATCGGCTATCCCTCCTCAATAATCTGCAAAAAATCCAACGAAAATGAAATCCTGTTTTCCCCAAGCGGCGTACAATAGGGGCATGAAACGGGAAGGAATGAGAGCACATGCGTGAAACGAATATGACGGTGGGAAAACCGTGGCGGTTGATCGTGGGATTTGCCGTACCGCTACTTTTTGGAAATCTGTTCCAGCAATTTTACAGTATGGCGGACGCGTTTCTCATCAGTCGGTTCCTGGGCGTAGATCCCTTTGCCGGAGTGAGCAGCACCTCCAGTTTAAGCCGCATCCTGATCGGTTTTGCTTCTGGAATGACGGCTGGATTTGCCATCCCCCTGGCTCAAGCTTACGGCGCCGGAGACGGAGAACGGGTCCGAGCGCTCTACCGGCAGAATCTGCGGGTCTGCGTGGTCTTCTCCCTGCTCCTCACTGCGGCGAGCCTGCTCCTCATGGAACACCTGCTGGGCTGGATGCGGGTCCCGGAAGAGCTGCTGGACTACGCCCGTCGCTATCTGGCCATCATTCTCATGGGGATCATGGGTTCCATGCTTTTCAACTATTTTGCGAACACCCTGCGTTCTTTGGGGGACAGCAAATCTCCGGTGGCCTACCTCACGGCAGCTTCCCTGATCAATATCGTTCTGGATATCGTGCTCATCCGCTTTACGCCCCTGGGCGTGGCCGGAGCTGCCCTGGCCACAGTGCTGTCCCAGTGGGTGTCGGTGGGGCTCTGTCTTCGCCGCATTTATCGGGCAGGCGGGGTGCTCACCGGGTCACGGGAGCCCTTCACCTTGGACGGTACACTGCTGCGGCAAAGCCTCTCCATGGGCTTCCCCATGGCGTTTCAGTCCTCGGTGATCTCCCTGGGCGTGCTGCTCATCCAGTACGCCACCAACTCCATGGGGACCCAGGCCATTGCGGCCTATGCCGCCAGTCAGCAGATCGACGGCATCGCCGTGGAGCCCCTGCGCTCCCTGGGCTTCGCCATGACCACCTTTGTGGCGCAGAATTACGGCGCCGGCCGGTTTGCGCGGATCAAGCAGGGCATGCGCCAGTGTGTGTGGATCACTTTGGGCATGTCTTTGGTGCTGGGGATCGTCATGCTGCTTTTCGGCCGGGCCTTCGCCGCCATTTTTGTGGGGTGGGAGCAGACAGAGATCCTGGCCCTGTCTCATGAATTCCTCATCGTCCACGGCGCGCTCTACGCGATCCTGGCCCTGCTCTTCGATTGGCGCTACGGTCTGCAGGGGATGGGCAACACCCGCGTGGTGGTGCTGGGCAGCCTGATGGAGCTGCTGATGCGGGCGGTGTCCGCTTTCTGGCTGGTACCGGCCATGGGCTTCTTTGGGGCCTGCATCGAGACGCCTCTCAGCTGGCTGGGCGCACTCACCCCCGTGGTCATCGTGTGGCTGCGCACCGTCCGTAACATGGACAAGAACATGGAAAAACCGGACATCGATCTGTAAATCAAGGAAAGGAGCGTTCCAAATGGAAAGGAAAATGACCGAGCTGGAAAAGCTGGATGCCGGCCTGGCGTACGATTTCTGGGATCAGGAGGTCAACGCCCGAAAGCTGCGGGCCATCCGTCTCTGCGCCAAACTGAACGCCATGCCCATGGACGACGAGTCCGCCCGGGAGCCGGTGATCCGGGAGCTCTTTGCAAAGGCGGGCAGCGACCCCAGCGTGGGCACGGGCTTCAACTGTGACTACGGCCTCCACATTTCGGTAGGGGACCGCTTCCTCACCAATTACAATGTGACGATCCTCGACATCGCACCGGTCACCGTGGGGAACGACGTGATGATCGGCCCGAACACGCTGATCTCCACCGTGAACCACCCCCTGGACCCGCTGGGCCGCCGGAAGCACCTGGGTATCGCGAAACCGGTGACCATTGGCAGCGACGTATGGCTGGGCGGGAACGTCGTCGTGCTTCCCGGCGTGACCATTGGCAACAACGTGATCGTCGCGGCAGGCGCTGTGGTGACGAAAGATGTGCCGGACAACTGCATCGTGGCGGGCGTGCCCGCCCGAAAGCTCCGAGACCTGCCCAACAATGTGCAGGACGAAGACAGTCAGGGGTGAGGAAACTGTGAAACCGGAAAAATCTTTGGGCGGGTACCTGTGTACCTCCATGATCTACTTTTTCTATTTCTTTTCCATGGCGGCATTCGGGTCCATGCTGTCGGTCTATCTGCTGGGTGTCGGAAAAAGCGCTTCCGAGGTCTCCTGGATCGTTTCGGCCTCCGGCCTTTTCACGATGATTCTGGGGCCCGCTGCGGGGATCCTCTACGACCGGACCGGACTGCGCAGGACCCTCAGTATCGTGCTGCTCGTCCTTTCGGCTGCAACCGGCCTGCTGTTTGCATTGACCCGGAACACCGCGTTGCTGTTTTTGCTCCACGGTCTGTCCATGCTGTTTCTCAACAGCGTCAACCCCATGTGCGAACAGATCGCTGCCGCCAGCCCGTACCGGTACGGCGTACTGCGGTTATGGGGCGCGGTGGGGTATGCCTGCGGCACCCAGGCCTCCGGGCTCCTGCTGGAGCATGCCTCTCCCCTCTGGTGCTTCGTGCTCTTTGCAGCCACTGCGCTGCTCACCGGCGGGTTCTTCCGCTGGGCAGGGCTGCAGAACACCGCTCCGGCTGTGCAGAAGACCCCTTCTGAAAAAGGGAGCGCGGCCGTCACAAGGCCTCTGCTGCTGTTTGCCGCCTTCTCTTTCCTCTTCTCAGGCGTCACAACGGCCAGCGGGACCTATGTTCCGGTCCTGCTGCAGGAAAAGCTGGGCAGCACCTCTCTGGCCGGGACCGTCCTCTTCCTGGGGACCCTGATGGAGATCCCCGTCATTTTCCTCTCCAACCGGTTTATGGATCGGCTCAGCGGCCGGTCCCTGCTGGCGCTCAACACCGGTCTGCTCCTCATACAGATGCTGGCTTACAGCTTTTCCGGCAGTGTGCCCCTCCTGTGCGGGGTGTTGATCCTCACCAAATCCGTGACCACCATGCTGGCCATCATGGTCACGCTGAAAGTCGTGATGATCCTCACCGGCGGACGGTATACCACCACCGCAATGAGCGTTCTCGCCACCGTCAAATCCGTTGGCGGCGTGGTCCTCACCAACGTGGCCGGGACCATCGTGGACAAAACCGGACTGAACATGCTGTTCTCCGTTCTGCTGGGGCTCTCGGCCGCCGCTTTTCTCCTGGCGCTGACGGTCCGTGTACCGGCGGACGGCAAGACCTATTTTTCCGGAAGCACCACGGAGGCCGCTGACCGAAAGGAACATCGGAGATGAAGGGCTCCAGACATGCGTATCCCCTGGATGCCGCTTCCAGGCAGGCTGTCATCGAGGTCGCCCGCCTGATGGCACAGGAGAGGCCCGCTCTCGTGGCCGTGACCGGTTCCCATGCAGCCGGCATAGGCGCCTTGGCTGCACTGCTTCAGCGCAACTTCGATCTCGAGGTGTGTAGCATCGCCATGCTCTCAGAGAGCGGTCCAACGGAGAACCGGGCCCTCCGCTCCCTGCTGCGGCGATCCGCCGCAACCGGGAAAGCCGTGTGCATCGTGACGGAAAAGGAACCGTTCTCCCCGGAGCTCCGTTCCCTCTGTGACTTGGTGATCGATACGGACAGCGGCCAGGTCGTCCGGGGCGCCCGGGCCTCCAAAGACCGCTGGGATGATCTTTCACGTTCCCCCTTTCCAAGCACCCACCCATCTGATAAAATAGAGAAAGGAAATGATCCCCATGGGTCCCGAATCCAATAAGCTGGGCACCCAGCCCGTGAAAAGCCTGCTGCTCTCGCTGGCGCTGCCCGCCATCTGCGCACAGATCGTGACGCTGCTGTACAATCTGGTGGATCGGATCTACATCGGCCGGATGGAAAACGGCGCGCTGGTCATGGCGGCGGTGGGCATTTGTGCCCCCATCGTCACTGTGATCGACGCCACCACCGCCCTGTTCGGCCGGGGCGGCGCACCGCTGGCTTCCATCCGCATGGGAGAAGGCGATCTTCCCCGGGCAGAGCGATATCTGGGCAACAGCGTAGGCATGCTCCTTCTCTCCGCACTGGTCCTCACGGCAGGCGTTCTGTCCTTCCAAACGCCGCTGCTGCGCCTGTTCGGCGCAACAGACGCCACCCTGGGCTATGCCGGGCAGTATCTGTCCATCTACATCCTGGGCACGGTGTTCGTGCAGATGACCGTGGGCATGAACTACTACATCACCGCCCAGGGCTTTGCCAAGACCGCCATGTGTACCACGATGCTGGGCGGCATCCTCAACATCGTCCTGGATCCGCTGCTGATCTTCGGCCTGCAGCTGGGCATTCGGGGCGCGGCCCTGGCCACGGTGCTCTCCCAGTTCGCCTCTTTCGTTTGGGTCCTTTGCTTCATGGCGAGCCGCCGCTCCACCCTGCGGATCCGGAAAAGGGACCTCCTGCCCGATCCCAAGATCCTCCGGGAGATGCTGGTCCTGGGCTCTGCGCCGTTTTTCATGAACAGCTCCGAGGGCCTGCTCAATATCTGCTTCAACCGTCAGGTCCTGCGCTTTGGCGGAGATACCGCCGTGGGAGCCATGACGATCCTCTTCTCCGTGTTCAATTTGATCCTCCTGCCGGTCGAGGGCGTGGCTCAGGGCGCCCAGCCCATCATCAGCTTCAACTACGGCGCCAAACGGTTGGGCCGTGTCCGGGAAGCCATTCGGCTCAATATCCTTTGGACCACCGTTTTCACCGTCGCCGCCACCACGCTGATCCTGCTCTTCCCGGAAGCTGTTGTCCGTGTTTTCAATCAGGACCCCGACCTGGTGGCGACCGGTGCGCCCATGCTGCGCATCTACGTGGGCGGGCTCTTCATCCTGGGGGCCAATTCCAGCTTCCAGCAGACCTACAACGCCATGGGCGAAGGCGGAAAGGCATTCTTTTTCGCCTTCTACCGGAAAATCATCCTGCTCATCCCCCTGATCTTCCTGCTGCCCCATTTGCTCCCCTGGGGCGTGTCTGCGGTGATCCTGGCGGAGCCCATTTCCGACACCCTGACCACCCTCACCAACGCCGTCCATTTCCGGTTTTTCCTGCAAAAAAAGCTCCCGGTACCGGGAGCCTGAGCCATCGATCCAACTCTTATGAAGGAGGTTTTTTATGGGACAGTTTCAAAACAAGGTCGCCGTGGTCACCGGCGGGGCCCACGGCATCGGCAAGTGCATTTGTGAGCGGTTCGCCGCAGAGGGCGCGCACGTCTGCACCATCGATCTCACCGAAAATCCGTATTTTCAAGGTGATCTCGCCAAGGAAGAAGACATCCGGCAGTTTGTCCGGAAGGTCCTGACCGAATACGGCCATGTCGATTACCTCGTCAACAACGCCATCCCTCGGATGCGTGGGCTGACCGACGGCACCGCCCAGGACATGGAGTATGCCCTGCGGGTGGGCGTAACCGCGCCGTTCCTCCTGGCCAAGCTGTTCCGGTCCTCCTTGGCTCCGGGCGCGTCCATCGTCAACATCACCTCCACCCGGGATTCCATGAGCGAGCCGGAAACAGAGACCTATGCCGCAGCCAAAGGCGGCATCTCCGCCCTGACCCACGCCCTGGCGATGACCCTGGCCGGCGTGGCCCGTGTCAACGCCGTGGCGCCCGGATGGATCGAAGTGAACGGCGAACCCCACAGCGGGCCCGACGCAGAGCAGCACCCGGTGCGGCGCGTGGGCGTCCCGGAAGACATCGCCGAGGTCGTGCTGTTCCTCTGTTCAGACAAAGCCGGATTCATCACCGGGGAAACCGTTCGCGTGGACGGGGGCATGACCCGCCAGATGGTCTATCACGGCGACGGCGGATGGACCTACACGGAACCGTCGGGGCAATAACCCCCACCCTATATGTTTTGTCAATAGCTCTTTGGTCCGTTTTTGTGTTTTTTTCCTTCTTTTCCGCTTTACATGGACCGTTTTTTATGGTATAGTAAGAAAAATGTAAGAAAATAGTGTCAGATCAAAAAGAACCTACTCAACGGAAGGAACGATCCATTGTGCTAAGTGAACGCGAACTGGCCGAGCTCAAAAAGGGCCTGCTGGACATGGTGGTCCTATACCTCTTGGATGGAGAGGATAAATATTCCTACCAGCTCCGGCAGGAGATGATCAACCGCTCCCAAAACCGCTTCGTGGTGACCTCCGCCGCGCTGTACACGGTGCTCTACCGGCTGGAGCGGGAAGGCTGCCTGTCCAGCCGTGCGGACCACGGCATCACCCGGGACCGCATCTATTACCACCTGGAGCCCCCGGGGAAGGCCATCCTCCAGGAGCTCATCGCAGCCTACAACACCATCCATTCCGGCATCCGGAGCATCGCCGGAGACGTCATTCAGGAGGAATGAGCATGGTTGCGGAAAAAGACGTATAGCAGCTGTACAAAGAGCTGGAAACCACCCTGGTGGGCCCCGACTCCGAGAAGCAGGCGTATCTCGACGGCCTCCAGCGGGACATCCGGGAATATCTGGACTGCAACCCCCAGTGCACCCTGGAGGAGCTCCGCGCCCAATTCGGCGCCGCCGACAGCGTGGCCGGCCTCTTTGGCTCCCTGGTCAATGACCAAGAGCTTGCCTCCGAGGTGGCAAACCGCCAGCGCACCCGGAAACGCACCGCCCGCATCCTCATCGCCCTGGCGGCCCTCCTCTGCGTGGGCGTCCTGGTCATCGTGGGTTGCTTCTACCTGCGGGAGGCCCACAAGAACGACGTGTACCGCAACGGCTATTTTGTGGAGACCACCGGCCAGGGACCCCTTCCCCCTCTGGACCCCGACCTAAACGCCCAGGTCTATTGACCCGACCCCCACCCCCGCACAGCTCCCGCTGTGTGGGGGTTCTTTTTGCCCGCAGCCCGGTGTCCCACCCCCGCCTCTCGGCGGCCCCGCAGCCCCCAAAACAGGTAGCCTCCGAACAAATTGCACTCGATTCTTTCCAAAATTCGCCTCTGTATGGTGTTGAATAGCGGCTGTATACGGACGGGTTCGTGCACGTTCGACCCCCATTTTGCAGGGCACAGACCTATAAAATGTTCCCCAAACAGGGAAACTTTGTATAACTATACACACTTTTGTATAGTCCCAAAACAGCTCCTTTTCGTCCCCTCCCTCCCCCGCTGGATGAGGAAGGCCGCACCTATAAGTTTACATAATTCATATTTTGCGCAACCCAACCCGCCCCGCAAATCCGTCTCACGGGCGCTTTTTCGCTCCGACCCTTCCTGTCGGGTTCCGGCCCCTTTTTGCCCCCTTCCGGTCCACTTCCGGCACGATTTCGGCCCCTTCCTGCACGTTCCCGACATTTGTTCAAATATGAACAAATTGTAAATTTTAAAAAATTTTCAAAAAAGTTTCCCTCCTCAGGGAAACTTTACCCCTTTTAATAGGGGATATATGGAGGGGTCCGTGGCCGGACTGGCCAAGTCGCGGTCCGTAGCCGGACGGGCTAAGTCGCGCCTCGCGCGTCCCGCGCTGACACGTGCTAGAAAGTGGTGGGTAGTCGCGCCCTCTGGTTTGCAGTAGTCCAAAGCCGCGCCATGGATTCTTCGGACAACCGGCGACCCTTCGCGCCCGGCAGTTCCCGATTTCCGCAAGCGCCCTTCCGCAAACCGCCAACCTGCACGAACCCCGCCGCAACCCCTGCTTTTCCAGCCTCAACCCGCTCAATTCCCCCCTTTGAACGTGCCGGAACCCGACACTGCCCCACCAAAA
>CANRPD010000026.1 GCA_947632385.1 uncultured Clostridia bacterium
TCCACCATGTAGAGGACATCGTTTGCGGCCAAATCCTTTTTGGCGGCAAGCAGACCCAGATCGGAAACATAAATCTTGAAAGCGTCAATGTCACGGTAGTTTTCCAAAGGCTTTTTTACCTGTTCTACCTTGAACACCTGCGACACAATGCCAGACAGACAGAGCCATTCGATGGCGTTCTCAAATTCGGAAGCCCGTCCTCCTTTCTTAATCAGCTTATATTGAAAACGGGTATTCTTCTTTGAAAGCTGCACGGTGATGTTGTCATAGGCAAGCCGTGTCTTTTTGATCTCGTTCAAGTTGTTGTACTTGCTCATATCGTTGAGATAGCTTGCCAGAATGGTGTCCTGCGTGTGACGCACAAGGATATAATCCTTTGTCTGTGCAAACTGCATGACGCACTCCGGCATACCGCCCACCACAAGATACTGCCGATAAAGCAGCATCGCCGCATCGTGCAAAGCGGAAGGGATCGGCGTGTTGGTCTGGAAGGACTTTTTGATCTGCTCTACCAGAGCGTCCTCACCCAGAGCAAGCATAAATTCCTCCATATCCATCGGGTAAAGGGTTTTCATATCAACCTTGCCCACGGGAAAAGAGAACTTTGCACGGTTTACCGCAACGCCTAAAAGACTGCCCGCCACGATGATGTGATAATCGGGAGCGTCCTCGCAAAAATACTTCAAAGAAGTCAACGCCCGTTCGCAGAGCTGCACCTCGTCAAAGACGATCAGCGTTTTTTCCTTGACGATGGTTTGCCCTGCGATATGCGACAGAATAGGGATCAGATAATCGGGGCTGATATTTTCATCAAAGGTTTCCGAGAGCTTTGGATTGGTTTCAAAGTTGAAATACGCCACATTCTCATAGTGTGCGCGCCCAAACTCCAAAATGGAATAAGTCTTGCCGACCTGCCTTGCTCCCTGCAAGATCAGCGGCTTGCGGTGTTCGTTTTCTTTCCATGCTTCTAAAAAAGCCATGATTTTTCGGTACATAAATGACCCTCCTTTTCAGAAGTCACTTATAGTATAGCAGATGTTCGTGTAAAAATCAATGGATTTTCTATGAACATTCGCATTAAATAACACGAATATTTCTGCCTACTTTGCACCGTTCGACACAAAGCACCGCAAGCCGCCAGTTTTACACCTCCCCAAACTTGGTTGTCATCAGCTTGTAAAGCTCCGTATTGCGTGGGAACTTATTGACAAAGGGAACAAGGGAGCTGCCCACTTTCAAAAGCCCCTGTCCTGCGCTCACATTGGTGATATATCTCATCTGAAGATCGGAAATGTGATATAATCATAACCCCCTTGACACTCTGTGTCTGTCAACAACTGAATGATGAATCGCTTGGATATGTCACAATCGTCGGGCAGGGGAACGTCGTGGCGCAGTATCAGACTGTGTTGGATGCCACAAAGAGATGATAATTCTGCAAAAGAATATTATATTTTTTCGCAGATGGGGTGAAATCACCCCATCTTTCTTTTTTCCTACAAAAACATATTGAAACATCTGTTCTTGTATGGTATAGTAGAGATACACCGAACGGATGGTCGAAAATCGTAAAACACGGGAGTCCCACGGAGACAGGAAAAAGCGAAGCGTATATTAGAACATTTCTGTTCGGACGAGCACAGTTCGGAACCTTGCGGACTGCGTAATCAAATGAATACTGGAAGGGAATGGTGAAAATGCGTGTGTATATCTCAAATCGAGAGATCGAGGAGATCGCGGAGGGACTGGTGGAAACGGTTTTCGGAAAGATTCCGCAAACGAGGGTCGATATCGATGCCGTGGCGAGATTCCTTGGCCTGAACGTCTTATATGTGCCGATTGCGGAAGCGGATGCAGATAAGATCGGATTCGTTTCAGACGGCAGGACGCCTCTGACGGTCCTCGAGAATGGAGAGCGCTGCAGAGTGATATACCCTCAAAACACAATCGTATTGGATCGGTTCCTGCTGCGCAAAGACGAAGAATGCCGACGCCGTTTCACGCTGGCTCATGAGATCGGTCATGTTCTTCTAAACCGTGCGGACCCCATGCACGCCGCAGCTTGCTATAATCGTGTATATGATACAGAACGGGAATATAAAATCAGCGAGCTTAGAGAGCGGCTGTCATTGGGCGAGGTTCAGGCCAACGCAATGGGAGCCAACCTCCTTATGATCCGTAGCTTGCTGACAAATGCTGTTCGCCGTCATTTTCGCCGCAAGAGGATCCCCGTATATGGCGATCAGGTGTTTCTGCCGGAGATGAAGCCGGCACTCCAGAACATGTCCGAAGAAATCGGAGTATCCCATACCGCGATGATTATCCAGCTGAAAAAATATGATTTGCTGGAGCGGCGGGACATCAGCGAATATTTTGAAAAGACTGGTCAAGGAGGCAGAAGATGTTAAGATATGAGATTATACTTCCACCGGAAACAGAAGCAAAACTGACGATTTGCGCAGAGGAAGCCGAAGGGTTGACCATGCGAGAGATTCGTTGTCCCTACTGTGGATTTGTCATCACCCGCGTGTTTTCCGATGTAAGCGGCCATTATTTGGCAAGGTGCCGAAAATGCAAGCATGAATCTGTTCTGAACTTCGCCTACTTCCGGAGGCAGAAAGGATTCGGAAAGAAACGACAGCGCTTCCGTGACGATCTGAACTTCCGATGAACAACTGAATACCCTATCTGACTGACAATCGCGCAAGCGGGGAAGACCGAAAGGTCAGGCCACCAAGCACCGTACAAAGCCGGGATCTGACAGGATAATTATGTCCTGTTTCTGATTCTGCTTTTACGGTGCTTTTTTGTTACCCCCGCTTTGTACGGTTGTTGAAAGTCCTTTTCCCATTGTGCGGGAAAGGACTTTTTCATGTCAACCTTTATCTGGCAGCCCTACATAGCCAAGTACCCGTGATCTCCGAATTTGATTTTATCCAACGCAAATCAAATTAACACTTCAAAGGAGATCACAACTATGGCTAAAGAAACACGTTATTTCGCATGGAAAGATGGAAAACAGACCGTTGGACAAACACAAGAATGGACGGAAATCACACAGGAGGAGTGCAGGAAAATCTGTGCAGACAGCAAAGCCAGGGCCGTAGACCAGCGTCGGTATTTTATGCGCGTACCCGGAATCGAAGCTGAAGATACTTGTTTCTGGTTTGAGTGCACTTATGCACAGTACAAAAAGTACCGCGCCGAAAAAGAACAGAAGGCGCGCAACAAAAAGATTCGGAAAAACGATACATCCAAGTATGGTTCCATTCGACGGCTATCGCTGGATGCCAAGTATTTGGACCCTTCTGGCAACCCGTTTACACTACATGAACTGGTCACAGACCCGACAACCCAGTTTGAGGACGACCTCGTTGACAAGATGACCCTGAAAGCAGCGTTGGCACAGTTGAATCAGCAGGAGCGGAGGGTCATTGACATTTTGTTTTTGGAGAACACGGACAACGTGAATGAGTTTAAGATTTCTGCACAAATCGATGTTCCACAAACAACGATAAATTATCGAAAAAGGAGAATTTGCGAAAAGCTGAAAAATTATTTCGTTAAAAATTGACTTTTCCGTGCCTAAAGGGGTAGTGAGAGGAGAAATTCCGATCACGACCCTTGAAAACAGAATACCCATTCATCAGGTACGTTACCTGTGCTGACCGAGCGGTCGAGCCAAATCGTGCGCGCGCCATGATCCGGAAATATCCGGGGAGCGATAAACTCGAACACGAGAAATCCGGGTTGCTCCCGGAGGCGGCGATGACAGGCACAGGGGATCATGATACTTCCGTAATTCGCGGCCCGGCCACAATGAAGGCGGGGAGGTGGAATTCCTATGGAGCAGATCAGCAGTCTGCCGCCTGATGACTTCCCAAAGCAGAAATGCTTGTTCAGCCGGGGTGTCGAGGACAAATAAGGCGTGATACGAGTGTGAAGATTCGTCTTTGCACTCGGATACATAGCCCTATTTGTCCGGAACATCCGAAAACACATCGAAAACATAAGGAGGATCCAAGACTATGAATATGAAAGAGAAAGAAATGGAAAGTAAGCTGCGGAGCAGAACAAAATGGCAGGAAACAACGGACGAAGCAATATGTTCGCTGTTCCGAGGACTTGGATTTCATTGCCCCGAAGATTTTATGGAAGTTCGGGTCTACGATTTCCTGAATTTGGATCGGGTGGATAACAACCGGGCGGAAGAAATGATTGTTGCTCTGACGGAACTTCTTTATCCGGACAAGGAAAAGTATTCCGATAGGTTTGATTCAGTGAGGATAGAGCCCGTAATGCTCTGGTTGATTGAGCATCCGAATCCGAGCACGGTGACGCTTCGAGATTTGATCTGTGCTGAGAAGTTGAGTTTGGAAGAGATACTGGATGCTTTCGACGCGGTTTCTATGGGCTTCTACCACTCGCCGGAATATAACAGTCGCAAATATCGGTACGGACATCGCAGAGAAATCGAAAGCGTGTAAACGGACGGTGACAGCAGATGAGAAAAACAGAAGTAAAAGCCGACATCAAACGCGGGCAAATCTACATCGCGGATTTTAACCCCGTTGTGGGTTCGGAGCAAGGGGGCATCCGTCCCTGCGTCGTGATTCAGAATAACACGGGAAACCGTTACAGCCCGACCATCATCGTGGCAGCAATTACGGCAAAGTCAAAGAAGGGTCTGCCGACCCATGCGACCCTGAAATCCTTGGGACTGGATAGAAAATCCATTTGCCTTCTGGAACAAATCCGAACCATCGATAAAAATCGGCTGCTGGAGTATGTCGGTGAGGTTTCAGAACACGAGATGGAGGAAATTGTGGAGGCACTTCGGGTGAGTCTGAATATTTGAAAGGGGGTCGGCAACACGAAAGAGAAAAAAGAACTGATCTATCTTGCCGCATACACGGTCATTCGGAAAATGCTGGAGAAAAAGGTGATCGACAAAACAGAATTTGATCGCCTGAATATCCGGATGGCGGCACAGCAAAACTGTAGGCCAGTCATAGGATGAAGGTCAGAATCCGGCAAATGTGCAAACGAAAAAACGCATATTTGCCGGTTCTTTGATACATCGGTAAAATAAGGAAAAATCCACTGAGAGGAGCAAAGTTGAAACATATGGAACGTAGTCAAAAGAAAACACCCGATTTAAGGCCGAGAGACGTTAAAATAATCCGTGCTGCATCAGATCCGGAGGACAGGAAGCAGCGTGTGGCGGCGTATTGCCGCGTCAGCACAGATTCTGACGACCAGGTCAATTCCTTTCTTGCGCAGGTCAAATATTATAATGATTTCCTCGGTCGTTCTGACAGGATGACACTTGTGGATATCTATGCCGACGAGGGGATCACAGGGTCCAGCGTTGCAAAACGGGATGAATTCAACCGCATGATCCGAGATTGCAAGCTGGGCAAAATTGACCGCGTGTATGTGAAAAGCGTATCGCGGTTTGCCAGAAATTCGCTGGAGTGTATAGAATACATTCGCTTGATGAAATCGTATGGCGTCACCGTCTTTTTTGAGAACGACGGTTTGGATACAGCGAACATGAACTCCGAAATGATCTTGTTCATCAAAAGCGCTTTTGCGCAGAGTGAACTGTTGGCCGGTTCTCAGCGAATGTCAACTGCAATTCGCATGAAGATGGAAACAGGAGACTACTTCACGGCACAGGTCCCATACGGGTATCGAGTCGAGGATAGAAAACTTGTTGTGTTTCCTGCGGAAGCAGAAATCGTGAAACAGATTTTTGCAATGTATATGCAGGGGTATGGAACGTCGAAGATCATACAGGCGCTGAAATCATTGGCCCCTGACAGTAAATGGAGTAAGGGCGGAATTCGATATATCCTTCAGAATGAAAAATACATCGGCGACAGTTTGTTTCAGAAGAAGTATACGCCACTGCAGCTTCCCTTGAAGAACAGGAAAAACCGTGGAGAGGTAGATCAGTATTATGTGTCCAATACGCATGAGCCGATCATCGACAGAGAGACTTTTCAAAAGGTGCAAACGGTCCTCGCGGAAAGAGAAGAACAGTATAAACCAAAATCTCCTGTCACCCAGAGAACATATTCCGGAAAGATTATTTGCGGGGATTGCGGTCGCGCTTATAAACTGGCATTACCGTATAGCAATCGTCGGTGGGTATGCACGCAAAGCGGGCTCTCTGGAAAGAAATGCTGTTCCACCTCCATTACGGAATCGGATCTGGAGAAGACCTTTGTATGTTTTTATAATCGCTTGAAGCAGCATGAGGGGGCCATCCTCTCCCAGACCTTTATGCGGCTTGTAACGCTCAAACGACGGCTTTCTTCCGGGTGCGATGAAATCGCCGATATTGATGAGGAGATCGCATCCCTGTCAGAGGAAAACAGTATGTACATTCGTTTCTTTCAGCAGGATATGATGGACGAGATCAGCTATCGAGAGCAAACAGGAGCGATCCAAAAACGTATCGCTGAACTCAGGGGGCGCAGACAAAAGCTCTTAAATGATGATGCGGAGGAATCCTGCATCCTCTCCCTGCGACGGGCAATCGAAGATCTGAAAACTATGCCGGATGCATTGCTCTGGTTCGATGCCAATGTATTTCACAATCTGGTGGCCCATGTGATCGTGGCGTCAAAGACAGAAGTACAATTTGAACTGAAATGCGGTTTGAAACTGAGGGAGAAGATCGTATGGGATTAAGAACTGTTCTGTATGGGTATCGCAAGGAGTACCTGAATTATTACATTGTTCCGGAGGAAGCGAATGTCGTTCGTCAGATGTTTTCGGATTACCTGTCAGGGGAAACGCTGCAAGATATAGCGGAAAAACTGACGGAGCGCCAAGTGGTGTATTTCGAGGGAAAGACGAGTTGGACAAAACACGCAGTCCGCAGAATTCTCGAAAACCCACACTATGTTGGAGACATGGAGTATCCTGCTATTATTTCCAAAAAGGATCAAGATGCGGTCATGGCGAGGAAAAGTGAAAAGGGTGGCAGCCGCGAGCAGGACACCGAGGAAGTAGCGTGGTTGAAACGAAAAATACAGTGCGGCCAATGTGGACATCGCTTTACCCGTCGTAGGCATTACTCCGGCACACACGAAAAAGGGGTATGTTCATATGGATGCAAGACAGCCGCAAGTATAGACGATGCTGTCCTCTACGATAAGCTTTTGCGGGTGCTAAACAAAGTGATTGAACAGCCGGTTCTACTGAAAACTGATGAGGCCGAAGATGGGGGATATGAACCTTCTTTGGAAGTGCTGCGGGCCGATAGAGAGATTGACCGCATGATTGAGCAGAAAAACCCCAGTTTCATCCCAGTTAAAAAAGCGATTTTTGAGTATGCAGCAAAGAAATTCGATGGCTGCCTGCTCGACTATTCCAAGTCCGTGACTCCAAAATTGCAGGAGTATATCGGAGGACTTCCTCCAATGGAAACCCTCGATTTTGAAATCCTCAAGAAGCTGGTGAACAGTATCACGATCCATAGGGACGGTAACTTGTCCGTACAATTCCTAAATCAAGCGACAGTAAACGAACAGGAGGAAACAGATCATGACGACAGAATCTTTGCCGAAGGTTGTAACGAAAATTGCCGCGAATCCGGTACTTGCGGCGAAAGGGAGTACGAATCGATTGTTGCGTGTGGCGGCTTACTGCCGCGTCAGCACGGACGATGAGGATCAGCTCAACAGCTATAATGCGCAGGTCGCCTACTACCGGGAGAAAATCATGCAGAATCCCCAGTGGCGTTTTGTGGACATCTATGCCGATGAAGGGATCACGGACACACTGGCTCGCAAGCGCGAGGACTTTATGCGCATGATTCGAGACTGCGAAAAGGGGAAAATAGATCTCATCCTGACCAAGTCTGTATCGAGGTTTGCCCGAAATGTTGTAGACAGTCTTAGTTATATTCGTAAACTGAAGGCAATGGGGATCGGGGTCTTTTTTGAAGAGCAGAATATCAACTCCCTGACCGAGGAAAGCGAAACGTACATTGGCATTTACAGTGTGATCGCACAATCTGAAAGTGAAAACATCAGCGCAAATGTTACCTGGGGTATTCGCAAAAGGATGCAAAACGGTACATACGCTTGCTCTTTTGGCATACTCGGGTACAGGAGAAGCAAGGAAACCGGAGAACCGTATATCGTTCCGGAAGAAGCCGAGATTGTTCGGAAAATCTTTCAGTTGTATCTGGATGGGGCCAGCTGTATGCAGATCAAGGCGTATCTGGAGAAAAACGGCGTCAAGACACGCAGGGGAAAAGATAAGTGGGGCACAGACATCATTGGAAGAATGCTGCAAAATGAAAAATACGTCGGCGACATCCTCTACCAGAAAACCTACCGCACCGATCCCATCAGCAAAAAGGCGGTGATCAATCGGGGGGAAAAGGAGCGATATCTCGTAAGCAACAATCATCCGGCCATTATTGACCGAGATACGTTTACTCGGGTGCAGGCGGAGATGGCAAGACGTTCCAGCATACGAAAAACGTCTGACAAGACGACGACCGAACTGGGGAAATACAGTGGGAAGTATGCTTTATCTGAAATCCTTGTTTGCGGTGAATGCGGAAGCCCGTATAAAAGAAAAACGTGGTCGGAGAAGGGGGCGGAAAAACGGATCTACTGGCGATGCCTTAGCCGAATTGAACATGGGAACAAGTATTGTAAAAACTCCAAGGGCGTTGAAGAACAGAGGTTGCACGCGGCGATCTGTAAAGCGCTGCAGCAGGGGATTGAAGAAAGCAGGGCAGTGTTTTCCCTGATCGAAGCGAACCTTGCCTACGCCGTCTCTGGAGAAGAGACTTCATTTGATGCTTTTTCCTTGGAACAGCACATTTCACAAAAGCAGGCGGAGGCGAGCGACCTGGTGAAGTTGAGCATGAGATCCGGAGCGAACGCAGAAAAATATGAATCGGAGATTGCAAAGATCTATGCTGAGATCAAAACACTTCGGGAACAGCTGAAACAAGCCAAGAAGCTGATGCAAAAGGCCTCTCAAACGAACAATGAGATTGCAAGGATCTCTGCATGGCTAAAAGATCGTGACACTGCTTTTGCTGAATACGACGATGTGGTTGTTCGGCGATTGGTGGAGACCATCACGGTCAACAGCAATTCTACCATCACTGTCACTTTGAAGGGCGGCGTTGTAATCACCGAGAATTTATGAGATACAGGGTTGTGCTATTTTGCCTTATGGATGGTTTTGAACGCACATACGAGGCAAATTGACTACATCGCCTGATTCTGCCGGGCGAAACAGATACGGGCAACTCCGCTTGTTTAGCACACGCGGCGAAGCGTCGAACCCAGATTCGTTTGGAACAGGGTCACGCTTGCAAAAAATAGAGGGCAGTCTTTTGACTGCCCTCTATTTGTGTCATAGGTTATAGGTCTGTGACACATTTTAGTGATCTTGGATTCGGATCGTTACCAGCGATTGAGGTTCCGTTGATGTTTGGCTTGATACGCAGTCTCAATGTCTTCCGGTGTTATGCCAAAACAAATGCAGATATCGTTTAAGTACATGAGCACATCACAGAATTCTTCGATGAAGTGGGCTCGAACGGTAGGTGAACCCATCACCGCCTGCACCCCTTCTTTTTTCAAGATATCGCCCATTTCGCTCAATTCACCGTAGGTCCAAAGCAACATATCTTTCCCCTGCTCCGGCCCAATAGCGCCCCAAAGGCGGTCATATTTGGCATGCAGTTCCTTTTGCATCTGCTGCATCATTGAAAAGTCAAACTGTGACATACCGATTTTCTCCTATTAATTTTGATCGCTGGCATTCCACTCGTGAATGAATTCTTCGTTTCCAGATCCGAGACATTATTGCCATTCCAGTTATTTTTGAATCAACAGGGGGCATGGCGCATCGTTCGTTCCAAATGGGTCAGATCGTGACCCGTGAAGTCCCACGAAAAGAGTTTTACACTCTCGAACTTTTGTGAGCGTCTCTTGGAGTTTTTCCATTCGTTTTCCTTTCGCCGTGAGCCCTCTAGTCAGAGGGAGGAGGTTCAGCGCCAGGTTCGTTTTCTTCTTCCTGGATCGGCTCCTTGACGACCAAGAGCTTCGCCAGACGTTGATCCGCCACTTGCAGCACCGTGACCGTGAGTCGACCAATCTGGACCTGAGGACGCTCGTTTTCCCCGGGGATCCGGCCCAGCAGCTGAGTGACCAGCCCAGCCAGTGTGTCGTAATCGCCTTCCGGCAGCTCGACCCCGGTCAGGTCGGAGATCTCATCGATCGAGGTGTTTCCGTCTACCGTGAACGCAGTCTCGCTGACTTGATGGATCTCCTCTTCTTCGTTATCGTATTCATCCTGGATGTTGCCTACGATGGATTCGACCAAGTCCTCCAGTGTGATTAGACCGGCAGTACCGCCGTATTCATCCACAACGATGGCAATTTGGACCTTTCGCTCGGTCATTTCAGTAAACAGAGCACTGCATTTTTTGGATTCAGGAATAAAATAAGCGGGCCGCATCAGATCCTTGAGTCGCAGGTCTTCCGGAATGTCCTTGCCAACGTAGGACAACAGGTCCTTGATATAGCACATGCCGATCACAGTATCGATATCGCCGCGGTACACCGGCATTCGAGAGCAGCCGCTTTCTACGCCCAAAGCCGCTACCTCGGCAATAGACGCAGTTTCGGCCACAGCGGTGATATCGGTGCGATGCGTCATGATCTCGCCGACAGTGGTATCGTTAAAGTCTAAAATATTGGCGATCATGTCCTTCTCGGTCTCTTCCAGGACACCTTTTTCTTCGCCTTCATCGACCATCTGTAAAATCTCTTCTTCGGTGACGGCATCATCCCATGCTTTGGGATCAATGCGTATCAGGCGCAGGAAGCAGGAAGAAAGGCCCAAAGTGAATGACAAAAAAGGTTGGGCGAATGCCATAAGACACCGGATCCACCCAGCACAGCCCCGAGCAAATTTCTCTCCACTGTGCCTGGCAAGACGTTTGGGAAAAATATCACCCAGCACAGAAAAAACCAGCAGGTAGATCAGAATTGACAAGAAACCTGCCAGAAAGCCCCGGATGCCAGGAGACCCCAGACTGGAAAAAGAGGTGGCCAGCCGGGGATACAGGGCAAACGTAAAGAGTACGCTCCCGGGCAAGCCGCACAGCAGGAGGCCAAACTGAAGCGGGGAAAAGGTCTGTGTCTTTTTCTCCAAGAGCTGGAGAAGCTGCCTGGCTTTTTTATCTCCATTCTCTGCAGATTTACGTAGTGTAGAGGGAGAGAGACAATCCATGGCAGATTCAGCTGCCGCGTAGAAGGCGGACAGCAGGAGCAAAATCAGGGCAGCGATCAGCAACGGGACAGTAGTACTTCCAGGGTCGGGTTCGGAAGGCATGGAAAAAGGGACTCCTTTCATGTTCATGATGATTTTTCTATTGTACTCCAAATTGGAAAGCTTGTCAAATGATAGGCTCGGGTAGCCCACAGGGGGGTTATGAGTTCTCCTGAAGAAGGAAATCTACGAATCAGACCACAGAGATGAACGTTTTTCCCAGATACGAATCATGCAGGGGGAAAAACGAGTGGATGCGGTTTTTTGTGAAAAGACGCGTTTTTGACCTTTACACGAGCAGAAAAAAGTGATACAATGACGGTGTATGGAAAGGGAGGTTTCGCCTGTGAACCCCTGCTTTGCCTGGCCCGATCATCCAAAAAGGAGGAAATAAGATCTATGGCAAGAACAATGAAGACCATGGATGGCAACAACGCTGCTGCGCATGTATCCTATGCGTTTACGGACGTTGCCGCCATCTACCCCATCACGCCCTCTTCCGTGATGGCCGACGAAACGGACAAGTATGCCGCTGCAGGCCGTAAAAACCTGTTTGGCAGAGAAGTCCGCGTGACCGAAATGCAGTCCGAGGCGGGTGCTGCCGGTGCCGTTCACGGCTCCCTGGCTGCGGGTGCTCTCACCACCACCTACACCGCTTCTCAGGGCCTGCTGCTGATGATCCCCAATATGTACAAGATGGCTGGTGAGCTGCTGCCCAGCGTGATCCATGTATCCGCGCGCACGGTCGCTACCCACGCTCTGAACATTTTTGGCGATCATTCCGACGTGTATGCCTGCCGTCAGACCGGCTACGCGATGCTGTGCTCCAACTCTCCTCAGGAAGTCATGGACCTGGGTGCCGTGGCGCATTTGTCTGCGATCAAGGGAAAGGTCCCCTTCCTGCATTTCTTTGACGGTTTCCGTACCTCCCATGAGATCCAGAAGATCGAAGTCTGGGATTACAAGGATCTGGGCGAAATGCTGGATTGGGACGCGGTGGAGGCTTTCCGCCGTCATGCCTTGAATCCCGAGCATCCGGTGCTCCGTGGCCAGGCGCAGAACGGTGATATCTTCTTCCAGGCCCGTGAAGCCTGCAACAAGTACTATGATGCGGTCCCCGAGGTCGTCGTCGAGTACATGAACAAGGTCAACGCCAAGTGCGGCACCGACTATAAGCCCTTCAATTATTACGGCGCGCCCGACGCGGAGGAAGTCATCATCGCGATGGGTTCCGCCTGCGAGACTGCTGAAGAGGTTGTGGATTATCTGACTGCTGCCGGCGAGAAGGTCGGCCTCGTCAAGGTCCATCTGTATCGCCCCTTTGTGGCCAAATATCTGCTGGATGTTCTGCCTGAGACTGTGAAGAAGATCTCTGTGCTGGACCGCACCAAGGAGCCCGGCTCTATCGGCGAGCCCCTCTATCTGGATGTGCTGGCCGCCATCAATGGTACCCAGTTCGGTGCTTGCCCCGTCTATACCGGCCGTTATGGTCTGGGCAGCAAGGATACCAAGCCCAGTGACATCATCGCTGTTTACCGTAACATGGAGAGTGCGACTCCCAAGAAGCGCTTCACCATCGGCATCGTGGATGACGTGACCCATCTGTCTCTGGATATCACTGAGGATCCCGATACCGCTCCTGCCGGCACCACCAGCTGTAAGTTCTGGGGCCTGGGTTCCGATGGCACCGTGGGTGCCAACAAGAACTCCATCAAGATCATCGGCGACCATACCGACATGTTTGCACAGGGCTACTTCGATTACGACTCCAAGAAGTCCGGTGGCCTGACCATTTCCCATCTGCGTTTTGGCCATACCCCCATCAAGTCCACCTACTACATCTCCAAGGCCGACTTTGTGGCCTGCTCCAATCCGGCATATCTGGACACTTATGATATGGTGCAGGACCTGAAGCCTCATGGTAGCTTCCTGCTCAACTGCGCTTGGGACGATGCGGAGCTGGATGCTCGTCTGCCCGGCAAGGTGAAGAAGTACATCGCCGACAACGACATCAACTTCTATACCATCGACGGCTTCAAGATCGGCAAGGAGATCGGCTTGGGCACTCGTATCAACACCGTGCTGCAGTCTGCTTTCTTCTCCATCGCCAAGATCATCCCTGAAGAGGATGCCATTGGCTACATGAAGGATGCTGCCACCAAGTCCTATGGCCGCAAGGGCGAGGCTGTGGTCAAGATGAACCACGATGCCATCGATCAGGGCGCCACCGGTTACAAGAAGGTCAACGTGCCCGAGAGCTGGAAGAACGCTTCCGATGACGCTCAGCCGCATGTGGCCACTGGCAGCCGTCAGGATGTCGTGGACTATGTGAACAATGTGGTCTATCCCGTCAACTCCTTCCATGGCAAGGATCTGCCGGTTTCTACCTTTGAGAACTACGCCGACGGCACCAGCCCCCAGGGCACTGCCGCCTATGAGAAGCGCGGTGTGGCCGTGGACGTGCCCGAGTGGATCGTGGAGAATTGCATCCAGTGCAACCAGTGCTCCTATGTCTGCCCCCATGCTGTCATTCGTCCCATCGCCATGACTGACGAAGAGTTGGCCAATGCCCCCGAGGGAACCAAGTCCAAGCCCATGACCGGTATGCCTGGCATGCATTTTGCCATGGTGATCTCCGCCCTGGACTGCACGGGCTGCGGCTCTTGCGTGACCACCTGCCCGGCCAAGGAGAAGGCCCTCAAGATGGCGCCCATCGACTCTCAGCGTCCGCAGCAGGCTGTCTTTGGATATGCCATCGAGCTGCCTTCCAAGCCTGAAGTGGCCGAGAAGTTCAAGGAGACTACTGTCAAGGGCAGCCAGTTCAAGCAGCCCTTGCTGGAGTTCTCCGGCGCTTGCGGCGGCTGCGGCGAGACGCCTTATGCCAAGCTGGCCACCCAGCTGTTCGGCGATAAGATGTTCATTGCCAACGCCACTGGCTGCTCCTCCATCTGGGGCGGTTCCGCGCCTGCTACGCCGTACACCGTGAACAAGAAGGGCCATGGCCCGGCTTGGCAGAACTCTCTGTTCGAGGACAATGCTGAGTTTGGTTTGGGTATGACGCTGGCTCAGAATGCGGTCCGCGGCCGTCTGAAGGAGACCACCGAGAAGCTGATGGCCGAAGAGGGCACCAGCGAAGAGCTGAAAGCTGCTGCCCAGGCTTGGATCGACACTATGAACGATTCCAAGGCCAATGATGCTCCTGCACAGGCTTACATCGCCGCGTTGGAGAACAGTGGCAGCGAACTGGCCAAGGTCATTTTGAAGGACAAGGATTACCTGGCCAAGAAGTCTATGTGGATTTTCGGCGGCGACGGCTGGGCCTATGACATCGGCTTCGGCGGTCTGGATCATGCCATTGCTTCCGGCGAGAACATCAACATCCTGGTGTTCGATACCGAGGTGTATTCCAACACCGGCGGCCAGGCTTCCAAGTCCACGCCCACCGGCTCCGTGGCGCAGTTTGCAGCCACCGGCAAGGCCACCAAGAAGAAGGATCTGGCTGCCATCGCCATGAGCTACGGCTATGTGTATGTGGCGCAGGTTGCCATGGGTGCTGACATGAATCAGTGCATCAAGGCGTTCAGCGAAGCCGAGAGCTATCAGGGCCCGTCCCTGATCCTGGCCTACGCGCCCTGCATCAACCACGGCATCAAGGGCGGCATGGGTGTGTCTCAGCTGGAGGAGAAGAAGGCAGTTGCGGCCGGCTACTGGCACAATTTCCGCTTCGATCCTCGTCGGGCCGACAACGGTGAGAATCCGTTCCAGCTGGACAGCAAGGCTCCTTCCGCCAGCTACCGCGACTTCATCATGGGCGAGGTCCGTTACAACAGCCTGACCCGTTCCTTCCCGGAGCGTGCCGAGCAGCTGTTTACCAAGGCCGAGCAGTACGCCGAGGAGAAGTACGCCAAGCTGAAGAAGATGGCCGAGTGATCGTTCCGCATATACGGACGGCACATCAAAAGCAATTGAAAGGGACCTGCCCATCGGGCAGGTCCCTATTTTTGTTGACCGGAATACCGTTCGTCCATTAGGATGGGCACAAAATCCTTATAGGAGATCCAGGTATTCCTCTCCAATGGGCATATCGGCCATATTTTTTGCCCGGTGTTCTTTCAGCAGATTCATTTCACGGTCGATCAGAAAATACCCCGGCAATTGAAATTCATTTCCCTCGTATTCTCCGTGGGTCAGTCCAGCTGCTTTCCCGCGTTCCACCTTGGCTGCAAATTTCTGTGCGAGTTCTGGTGTCATATCGTTGCGCATCCCTTCATAGCCCTCTGCCGCCGGCACATTATAAAGCGGATACAGCTTTTGTTCGGGATCGCTAATGAGCGTGAAGGGGATCCCTTGTGTGTCGATCCCATTTTGGAGGATCTCAGGCTTGCTTTGGAGGACCACGAGTATCTGAGCGTCCTTCTGTTGAAACTGGTCATAGACTTTGGAGAGATCCATCAAGTCGATCTGGCAGCTGGTGCAGCCGTAATACCGCAGAAAGATCAGAAAGGTGTATTTCGCCTTCTTGACTTCTTCGGAGAGGAGCAGATCGTGCTCGGTGGGGGTGTTGAAGTGAAAATCAATGGCTTTTTGGTTCATGGGGAGTCTCCTTTCAGGCGGATTGGTGCCAATTCATTTGTTTTCAGTATAGCATAAACTGTTGTTCCCGGCAAGTTGAATTTGTTTTTTCACGACTCAGCTCTATCTTTCTGTTGACATTTTTGGAAAAGTCTGATATAAGTCAGAACAGAGTCTATTGCGAGGAGGAAAAGCAAATGGCAACGCAGGAAGAGATTCGGTCCATGATGGAAGAAATGGGGAAGAGGGACAAGCAGGATAAAGTCGAAAGATATCGTCGCCTGAATGCCTTCGTGAGACCAGGGCAGATATTATTTGTGGGTTCCAGCTTGATGGAACAGTTCCCCATCAATGAGCTGTTGGTGGATCTGGGACTGCCCTATACTGTGTATAACCGGGGGATCGGTGGATTCACCACCACTGAGCTGATGGAAGTACTGGATGTCTGCGTATACGACCTCAAACCGGCCCATGTGTTCATCAATATCGGGACCAATGATCTCAATGGGCCGGAATACCGTTTGGACGAACTGCTTGCACGTTATGAGGCTATTTTGACAGAGATCCGTGCCCATGTCCCAGGGGTCAAGCTGTATTTGATGGCGTATTACCCCATGAGCGAAAAGGTCGCTGCAGCCAATCCTTGGATGGCGGAGATCCTTCAGTACCGCAACAATGCCCGTGTAGCAGAGGCCAATGAGGGGGTACGGTGTTTGGCCGAAAAAGTCGGTGCCAGATTCCTCGACTGTAATGCGGGGATCATGGATGAAGAGGGGAACATGAAAGCGGAGTATACCATTGAGGGTATGCATATGTATGGCAACGGGTACTATCAGGTACTTCAGGCGCTGCTGCCTGTGCTCCAAGAGATCGCCGAATAAGGAGTCGAGGAGGCAAAACGTTATGGAACAAGCTGGGATTCTGCTGGGACAGCTGGCGGTCATGTTCCTCTACGTGGCCATTGGGTGGTGTTTGTGCCATGGACATCTGATCACCGAAAGGAACAGTTCCGCTTTGACCAACCTGCTGCTCTATGTCATTTTGCCCTGTGTGATTTTGAAATCCTTTTTGCAGGATGCGCGTCCGGAGCGAACGGTGCAGCTCCTGTGGTCCTTACTGCTGGGCACGGTGGCCTTGGGCGTGGGCATGCTGGTTTCTTTTCTGATTTTTCGGAAAAACCCGGTGGCAAATTTCGGAAGTGCTTTTTCCAATGCCGGATTTATGGGGATCCCGTTGATCACAGCTATGTTGGGCAGCGAGGCGGTCTTTTTTATCGCAGGTATGGTGGCGCTTCTCAATATCTTGCAGTGGACCTACGGGCAGGCACTTCTCAAACATTCTTTGGAGGGTCTTCGACCGGTCGAGTTGGTCAAAAATCCGCTGGTACTCTCGTTTTTGCTGGGGCTGTTGCTGTACTTCCTGCCGATCCAGCTGCCGGAGCTTTTGACCGGTGCGGTTGGATCGATCGCCAGCTGCAATGCGCCAGTGGCTATGGTTTTGTTGGGTGTGCTGTTGGGCGGCGTGTCCTTTCGTCAAATGTTCTGTTCCGCTTCCGCCTGGTGGGTCAGCTTGGTGCGTCTGCTGGTCATCCCTGTATTGACTGCGCTGATCCTGATGCTGTTCCGGTTTGTTCCGGAAGCTATTCGTGTCGCGATACTGATCGCGGCTGCTGCTCCGGTGGGGTCCAATCTGGCCGTATATGTTCAGCGGCAAAACGGCAATTCCGGGGAGGCAGCGGCGATCGTTTGCCTCTCGACCATACTGTCCATCGTGTCTATGCCGTTGGTCATGCTGTTGGCGTAGAGTTTCGCATCAAAAACAGGCTCCTGGCTCCTGTCCGGCATTTCAGGGACAGGAGCCATTTTTATGCAGTGAGCCGTGAGAACAGGTGTGCAAACAGCGCGTCTCGTTGCACGTGATACACATATCGACAAAGCGGTCTTCTCGGATCTTGACTGTACCGGTGATCGTATTCAGGGATGGGCGTTGGGATCAGGGTGTCCCACAGCCGTTGGCAGTCCGGGTCGATCAGCCAACCGATGGCGGTCACATCCCAGATCACACGGCTCCAGACCTTCCCAAAAGCATACTGGTTGGCGGCCTCTACCGTGTGTTCCACCAGATAATCGCACAAAGCATTTTTTCCAGATAGCCATTTTCTCAGCTCCGGTTCTGTGGTGGTAAAGCCGCTGACGACACCCATACAGGGAAGCAGCACCAGAGGAACACCCGAATCGAACACGACCCGGGCCGCAGCGACGTCCTGGGAACAGTTAAATTCCCGGTTGTCCGGCCAATGCAGAGCGTTGCCGCCCAGCCAGACTACAACGATCCTTTCTGCGATTTCCGGAGACATCAACAAGGCAGAAGCCACATTGGTGATGGCTCCAATGGCGGCCACATATAAAGGCTCATCCGGGGAATGGGCCAAGGCGCGTTCACACAGATCTCGGGCTGCCGGGGAATCCACCGGGCTCTTTTCGCTGGGAAGATACGTTTCCGACCCCAGAAATACCTTCCGGTCTATTCCCATGAGGCCCAGCAATTTGCGGATCTCCTGATAACTGCGTTCCATGCCGTCTTTGGGCCCTGAGGACCGGTCGTTCAGAAAAGGAGCGGCATAGAACGCCTCCACCGTGACCTCCGGTGAAGATAAGGCGTATGCGATGGCAAATTGATCGTCGATCTCGTTATAAGCATCCGTATCCAGAACCATATGGATCGGCTTTTGAGGTCGTTCCAACATAGCGAGGCGCTGAGCATCAGACAGCATAGAATCACCTTCCCCAAAAAGTATATCATGAGCCGTCGGGTAAAATCAAGGGCCGATTGCATAACTTCTAGGACCGACGGGCACCATAGTCTTGCAATGATCATCCGAAAGGAGCAAGATACGATGCCCAACATGAGTCCAAAGGAACTGCTGTATATTGAAGATGCGCTGGGACATGAGCAGTTCTTTATGTCCCAATGCCAGGAAGCTGCCCATCAGCTGAAGGATGAAGATCTGCGCACGTGTGCGCAGCGACTGTATGACCGCCACAGAAAGACGTTCAGCCAATTCTACAGCCTGATCTAACTGGGCAGAAAGGATACGAAAATGGACGACAAGCAGATCATGGAAAACCTGCTGTTGACAGAGAAGGGCGTATGCGACCTGCTTCTCCACGGCACCATCGAATCATCTACCGGTTCGGTACACCAGACCTTTTCCACGGCCTTGAACGATGCCTTGTGCATGCAGGAAGAGATCTATCGCAAGATGAGCCAGAAGGGCTGGTATCCTGCCGAACAGGCAGAGGACAAGCAGATCCAGAAGGTCAAGGAAAAATATGCTGTCAACCAGGTTGGCAACAATTGATATGTCCAACACAGAAAAGGACCCGGCATGACCGGGCCCTTTTGTGTTGGACGCTGAATTAACGCAGCCTTTTCAGATCGTCGGAGTTCATAGGCGAGCATCCGCCCAGAATCTCCGGATGGGAGACGATGCTGTCGCGGTCTGTGATCTCCCGAATGACCCGACAGGGATTGCCAGCGGCAAAAGAGTTGGCCGGGATATCCCGAGTGACCACTGCCCCTGCTCCGATGACACATCCGTCTCCGATGGTGACTCCAGGACAAACGATAACGCCCGCGCCCAACCAGCAGTCGTTGCCGATGTGCACCGGTTTTGCCCAGCATACCCGCAGGGGATTTCCATCGGGGCCGTTCACCAGAAACCGCTCTTCTGCCACCATGGGATGGACCGGTGTCACAATGGTGACCTTGGGACCAAAATTGCAGTCATCTCCAATGGTCACCAAACCGTCGTCCTGTACCGTCAGATCATAGTTTGCAAAAAACCGCTTTCCGATGGTGGTGTGCTTCCCGTAATGGAAGAAAATAGGTCCCTGCATCGTTCCGCCGCCGAAGCTTCCTAAAATCTCCAGTAACAGGGCAGCTCGTTTTTCGGTCTCTTCCTCCCAGGTTTGGTTATATTCTTGGCAGAGATTGTGGCTTTTCAGTTTCATGGCACGCAGCTCTGGGTCTCCCGGGCAGAACAGCAGGCCGCTGAAGATCCGTTCTTCTTGAGGTGTGGACATTCGGATTGCTCCTTTTCGGTTTGTTCTACTGCAATCATAGCACAAATTCCGAATTCGTCAATCCCCATTTGCGTTCACGATCTGGTCTAAGAAATACCGGTGTACCCGTTGATCTGAGTCCAACTCCGGGTGGAAGGACGTGACCAGCTGATTCTTTTGTCTAGCTGCTACAATGTGACCGTTTACAGTGGCCAGCGGCTGTGCTTCGCCAAACACCTGCTCGATATAGGGCGCTCGGATAAAGGTCATCGGAACGTTCCCAAGGCCCGCAAAGTCTGACCACGTGTGAAAACTGCCCAACTGACGACCGTAGGCGTTTCGCTTCACTGCGATGTCCATGGTGTGCAGATGAGGGGATTCTCCCCCGGAGATCGTTTTGGCCAGCAGGATCAGCCCGGCGCACGTTCCAAAAACCGGAAGGCCCTGTTGGATCCGGTCGTGTAATGGCTGCAAAAGTCCCAGATCCTGAAGCAGCTTTCCCATAACTGTGCTTTCTCCACCGGGGAGGATAATCCCACGCAGCGGCCCATCTAGATCTTTGCGCTGTCGGATCTCGATCCATGGAACGTACAATTCATCGAGCCGATTTTCATGCTCGGCGAACGCTCCTTGTACCGCCAGGATTCCAATGGGCTTCATTTCCCGCGCTCCGCCATGAGCAGGGCAATCTCTTCTTCATTGATGCCCACCATAGCCTCACCCAGATCCTCGGAGAGCTCCGCCAGAACCTTAGGATCCTTGTAGTTGGTGACCGCCTGGACAATGGCCGCTGCACGCTTGGCGGGATCTCCGGACTTGAAGATCCCCGATCCCACGAAGACGCCTTCCGCGCCCAGCTGCATCAGCAGCGCAGCGTCGGCAGGTGTTGCAACCCCACCGGCGGCAAAATTGACCACGGGCAACCGACCGTTTTCGTGTACAGTTTGGAGCAGGGAATAGGGGACCTCCAACTGCTTGGCTGCTTCAAAAAGCGCATCCTCCGGCAGGGAATGGACCCAGCGGATTTCACTTTGGATCTTTCTCATGTGCTGCACGGCCTGGACCACATCCCCCGTGCCGGGTTCTCCTTTGGTGCGGATCATAGAGGCCCCTTCGGCAATGCGCCGCAAGGCTTCGCCCAGGTCCCGCGCACCGCAGACAAAGGGCGCCCGGAACTTGGTCTTATCGATGTGATAGACATTGTCGGCGGGCGACAGCACTTCGCTCTCGTCGATGTAATCGATGTCCAGCGCCTCCAAGATTTGTGCTTCCACGAAATGGCCGATGCGGCACTTCGCCATGACCGGAATGCTGACCGCCTGCTGGATGCCTTTGATCATTTTGGGGTCGCTCATCCGAGAGACACCACCCGCTGCGCGAATGTCGGCGGGAACGCGTTCCAAAGCCATCACGGCGCAGGCTCCTGCTGCTTCAGCGATTTTGGCCTGCTCAGGCGTGGTCACGTCCATGATGACGCCGCCCTTGAGCATTTGTGCCAGATTTCGGTTGAGCTCTGCTCGGTTCACTTGTTCATTCATCGTTCCATTCTCCTTTGACATTTTTCTCTTGACAAACGGTCGTATTTCTATCATACTCATATCTGGTATGATTCCAATAGTCATTTTGATTCAAAAAAAGAAGACCAGATTGGAGCGGGATCTATGCTGACCTATTCGTTGGAACAGCGAGGCAGCTCGCCTCTCTACACCTACCTGTACCGTTGTATCCGAGAAGATATCCTGCTGGGCAGACTGCAGGCCGGAGAAAAGCTCCCTTCCAAGCGCGCCTTGGCAGAGCATTTGGGTGTGAGTGTGATCACCGTGGAAAATGCGCTGGCGCAGCTGAACCTGGAGGGCTATATCCGGTCCCAAGAACGCAGCGGTTACTATGTTTGCGACGACTGTGCAGCCCCACTGTCTCAAGAAAGGCCTGCGGTATCCCGTGGGCGGGGCTCCGAATCGGCGCAAGAATGGTTTGCAGATTTCAAAACCAATGCCACCCCTGCGGAACAGTTTCCTTTTTCCATATGGGCCAAACTCATGCGACAGGTGCTTGCAGACCGTTCACCGGCGCTGTTGGCGCCGATGCCCGGACGAGGGTTGCCCGAGCTTCAAGAAGCAATCGCTGATTTTCTGTACAGGTTCCGTGGTATGAGCGTGTCACCCCGTCAGGTCATTATTGCCGCTGGCACGGAATCCCTCTACGGTATTTTGGTACAGCTGTTGGGCCGTGATACCGTTTTTGCGGTGGAGGACCCCGGGTACGCGCGGATCTCTCAGGTCTATCAATTGGGCGGGGCCCGGTGTGTGCGCGTACCGCTGGATGCCTCTGGCCTGTCGGTCTCCGCCCTGGCGCAGAGCGGCGCTCAGGCGGCGCATCTTTCCCCGTCCCACCATTTCCCAACCGGATTGGTCATGCCTGCCTCTCGAAGGGGAGAGCTTCTGAATTGGGCAGGGGAAAGGGAGGGGCGATATCTGATCGAGGATGAGTACGACAGCGAGTTTCGTTTTACTGGAAAACCGCTGCCTCCCTTGCAAAGCGCCGATCGGATGGGACGGGTGATCTATCTGAACACCTTTACCAAGACGCTGACACCTGCCCTGCGGATCGGGTATCTGGTACTTCCGGAAACACTGCAGGAGCGTTTCGAGGAACGCTTGGGCTTTTTGTCCTGCACTGTACCCAGCTTTGAACAGCTGACGCTGGCCCAGTTTTTGTCCCACGGTTCTTTTGAGTCCCATCTCTCCCGAACCAGAAATTCCTATCGACGTAGCCGGGATGACCTGATCCAGGCGATCCGGGAGAGCCCGCTGGGCGATCGCTGTACCATTCGGGAGGCCAATGCAGGTCTGCATTTCCTGTTGGAGACCGGATCCACCGATTCGGACGCGGTCATTACTCAGCGGGCGGCTTCCCTGGGGATCCATGTATCTTGCTTGTCTGAGTATTATTTCAACCGGGAGAATGCACCCCGGGGATGTCTCGTTATCAACTATTCCGGCGTGCCCAGAGACCGTATGGCAGAAGCGGTGCGCCGTTTGGCATGGGCGGTGCTGGGCCAGGAGAAAGGGGATCTGGTATGAATGAGCTGTTCTGGGTGACGGATGTAACGGTTCCCAATGATGTCGGTTTTTCACATTTCAGCATGGGCCATTTGCTCTGGCTTGTGTTCGCCTTGCTTTTTGCAGGCTGCCTAGCGCAGTTCTATCGCTATGGGAACACACAGACACGTCGATTGATCCTCGGCACGATATCCGCACTTTTGTTGCTGGATGAGGGTGTTAAGTGGTTCCTGGTGATCCGTTCCGGTTCCATCTCGCCGGACTTTCTGCCGCTGCACTTATGCAGCGTCCATATTTTTGTGATCCTGGCAGATGTCCTTCGTCCATCTGACCGAATCCGGGAAGCCCTCTGTGCAGTATGCTTGCCTGGCGCGTTTTTTGCGCTGCTTTTCCCCGGGTGGACCTATTTACCCATGGCCAACGCCATGACGTTCCAGCACTTTACGACGCATATCCTCTTGCTCACCTATCCCGTACTGCTGCTTGCAGGCGGTTTTCATCTCCGGTTTTCCCGTTTGTTGCGCACTCTGCCGTGGTATTTCCCCGCCCTGCTGGCGGCATATGGGGCCAATCGTCTCTGGGGGACGAATTTCTTTTTCCTTTCTTCTCCGGGTGAAGGAAACCCGCTGCGTTGGTTTGCCGACCGGTTGGGGGAGCCCGGCTATTTGCTTGGGATCCCGATCCTTGCAATGGCTTGTTGGGCGGTCCTGTATGGCGCGCCTCGAGGGTTCCGATCCGCTTTGGACCGGAAAAAGCATCGCTCGGCTTGACGAACCGATCTCTTTTAGTGTACAATGGGTTTAAATCCATGTCCGAGGTGGTCTCCGTGAACCGAGATAACAAACGTCGCCCCTATGAAAAGGGGTATTATCAAGATCATCCCAGCCAGGAAGTTTTTACCTGTAAGGTGTGTGGGCACACCGTTGTCCCGGAGGGCGCCGGCAGCGGACATCGAAACCACTGCCCCAACTGTCTTTTCAGTCTGCATGTGGACGAGGAGCCGGGAGACCGAGCTTCAGACTGTGGAGGCGTGATGGAGCCCATTGCAGTCTGGGTCCGGAATAACGGGGAATGGGCGATCATCCACCGGTGTAAGCGATGCGGAAAGCTGAGCTCCAATCGGGTCCTGGCAGACGACAATCCCGTGAAATTGATGTCCATCGCACTCAAGCCGCTGGCAAACCCTCCTTTCCCCATTGAACGGATCCGAGCATTGACCGAATGGGTCAATGAGGATCGCTCCCAGCATGAAGGCGAGGAGCCCTCCGTAGGTTCAGGACAATCGGAATAGAAATAAAACCGTCCCGCGGTTCCATTTTTGGGATCGCGGGACTTTATGGATTTGCCCAATATCGTTCCACCTTCTGTGGATTCGTACCTGGTTAGCACGATGCTACAAAAAATCAAATCATGGTGGAAAATCGGTAGTTAGTTATAACAAACTTTTTTCACCCGCCTTTTTTCTTTGAAAATCCGTTGACAAATCCGTGGGAAGCATGTAAACTATAGAGCAGTGGTTAGTAGAAGCTAACCACTTGTTTGAACCTTGGTTAGCGCACACTAATCAATAGAATTCAGTACAGAAATGGGAGTGAGAGTACGATGCCTTTGGTGCTCGCAAAGCTGGGAGAGGAAAATATCATCCGTCGGGTTGGCGGAAAGGGAGAGGTGAAACAACACCTGGCAGACTTGGGATTTGTCCCTGGCGGGAAGGTCACAGTCGTGGCAGAGATCGGTGGAAACATCATTGTCAATGTCAAAGAGGTCCGTGTCGCCGTCAGCCGTGAAATGGCCAGCAATATTATGATCTGAGGTCGCTTGCACGTTTTTTCGCATGAATTCGATACAGGAAAGGAGTGGCGTTCGATGAAGACGTTGCGCGATTCGACGATGGGAAGTACCGTCAAAGTTGTGAAGCTGCACGGGGAAGGTGCAGTAAAACGTAGGATCATGGACATGGGGATCACGCGAGGCGTAGAGGTGCATGTTCGCAAGGTCGCCCCGTTGGGGGATCCGGTGGAGGTCACGGTGCGTGGCTACGAACTATCGATCCGGAAAGCCGATGCCGAAATGATCGAAGTGGAGTGAGCTCTCATTTTGCCGATCGGTTAGGCGAAACTTACTCATCAACATACAAAAAGGAGCAGTGATTGACTGATGGATATCAAGATCGCCCTTGCGGGCAACCCAAACAGCGGGAAAACGACCCTGTTCAACGCTCTGACCGGCTCCAACCAGTTCGTGGGGAACTGGCCTGGGGTGACTGTGGAGAAGAAGGAAGGCAAGCTGAAAAAACACGATGGCGTTACCGTTACGGATCTTCCGGGAATCTACTCCCTATCTCCGTATACCCTGGAAGAAGTCGTTGCTCGGAATTATCTGATCAACCAGCGCCCAGACGTGATCCTGAACATTGTGGACGGTTCCAATCTGGAGCGGAACCTGTACCTGACTACACAGCTCACCGAATTGGGGATCCCAGTCGTGGTTGCTATCAACATGATGGATGTTGTCAAGAAGAACGGCGATTCCATCCACGTGAAAGAGCTTTCCCGCGAGCTGGGCTGCCCGGTGGTTGAGATCTCTGCCCTCAAGGGTACGGGCGTCATGGAGGCGGCAGAGACCGCACTGAAGGCGGCTTCCTCCGAGAAAACTGTCCCTATGCATACTTTTTCCGGTCCGGTCGAGCACGCCATCGCACACATCGAAGAGGCCGTTTTACACGAGGTTTCTGCCGAACAGCAGCGTTGGTACGCCATCAAGATCTTTGAGCGGGATGAAAAGGTCATTGCAGACATGCACATGGAGGAGACCGTCCGCAAACATATCGAGGAAGATATTGCTGCAGCTGAACAGGAGCTGGATGACGATGCGGAGAGCATTATCACCAATGAACGATATGTGTACATTGCCTCCATTCTGAAAGGGTGTTATAAGAAGAAATCAGCGGGCTCGCTGACTGTTTCGGACAAGATCGACCGGATCGTCACCAACCGGATCTTGGCGCTGCCCATTTTCGCAGTAGTGATGTTCCTGGTGTACTTCGTTTCTGTCACCACGGTGGGGACTATCGCCACCGATTGGGCCAACGACGGTGTATTCGGTGAGGGATGGCATTTCCTAGGCATCGGTCAAAATGCATATGAAGAAGCTGCGGAAGAATTCGGAGGTGCGACCGATGTGATCAATGCGTTCATTGGGTTCGGTGCGGAGAACGGGATGGACACCGGATCGGTGGAAGCGGCTCTGGATACGGAATCTGAGGATTTCGACAGCGCGGCAGCTGTGACTGCTTTGCAGGAATTTGCGGCTCACTTCTCCGATACAGATTCCGTCCGATACATCGTCATGGCGGATGAGGATACCCAGGAAGAAGAGGAGACCACTTCCACCGGCGCGGATCTGCGGGACGCAGTGGCTGTCTATGCGACCTATGGCGCTACGGAGCCAGACCCTGCTGCCTACGGGATCTACATCCCCGGTCTGCCCGGGTTTATCGAAAATGGTCTGGATGCCCTGCACTGTGCGGAATGGCTCAAGGGCTTGATCCTGGACGGGATCGTTGCGGGCGTCGGCGCTGTGTTGGGATTTGTGCCTCAGATGCTGATCCTGTTTATCTTTCTTGCGTTTTTGGAGAGCTGCGGCTATATGGCCCGCATCGCCTTTGTCATGGACCGTATTTTCCGAAAGTTCGGCCTGTCCGGCAAATCCTTCATTCCCATGCTCATCGGATCGGGCTGCGGCGTGCCGGGGATCATGGCTTCTCGGACCATTGAAAACGAGCGGGATCGCCGCATGACCATTATGACCACTACCTTTATCCCCTGCGGGGCAAAATTGCCCTTTATCGGGATGATCGCAGGGGCTATTTTCGGGGGAGCCCCCTGGATCGCCCCGTCTGCCTATTTCCTGGGCGTAGCTGCAATCATCGTCTCAGGCATTATGCTCAAGAAGACCAAAATGTTTGCCGGAGATCCTGCGCCCTTTGTGATGGAACTGCCTGCGTACCATTGGCCCACCGTGGGCAATGTGCTCCGCTCTATGTGGGAACGCGGTTGGTCGTTCATCAAGAAAGCGGGGACCATTATCCTGCTCTCCACGATTTTGGTATGGTTCACCACCTATTTTGGCTTTGTGGATGGTTCGTTCACCATGCTGACCGACGAGCAGATCGATTCCAGCATCCTTGCGACCATCGGGAATGCCATTGCCTGGATCTTTATTCCCCTGGGCTGGGGCAATTGGCAGGCCGCGGTGGCTTCGATCACCGGATTGGTGGCGAAGGAGAACATTGTGGGGACTATGGGTATCCTCTATGGGGGGTCCGGTACCGTATATGGGACCCTCAGTGCGGCGTTCACCATGGTCAGCGGCTATTCCTTCCTGGCGTTCAACCTGTTGTGTGCACCTTGCTTTGCTGCGATCGGGGCCATCAAACGGGAGATGAACAGTGCAAAGTGGACCTGGTTTGCCATCGGGTATCAGTGTGGGTTTGCATATGCAGTGGCTTTGATCATCAATCAGTTGGGCCTGCTGTTTACCGGCAGCGTCAACTGGGTTGGCTTGATCTTCGCTTTGCTGGTCATTGCAGGTATGATCTATATGCTGGTACGCCCCTATCAGGAATCCAACCGCTTGACCAAAACTGTTCGGGCATGATTTTGAAAGGAAGGATCCTCTCATGTTGACTTGGGTTTCTGCAAATGCCGGCACACTGGTCGTCCTTTTGATCGTTCTGCTGGCAGCGATTGCTGCGGGAAAAGTCCTGTACAAACAAAAGAAATCGGGACACAATATCACCTGCGGTGGAAATTGTGCAGGCTGCCCCTTGGGTGGTAAATGTCACGCTTCGAAACCATCCCATCAATAAGAGTATTCGTTATTTCCTCCCATTGCGCATGGTGCGCGGCGCTTTAGAAAAGAGACCGGCAAATTGCCGGTCCCTTTTCTTCAACTATTTTCGGCCGCTTTTGTCTCATGGAGGCGAAAAATGAGAGGCAACAGCTGATACGACACAGAAAAAACAAAGACTGGGAATCAAAGATTTCCGGTCTTTGACTGTTGGTGCGCAGATTCAAAATAGCGTTGTAAGAAAAAAGCGTCCGCAAGGAAACCCTTGCGGACGCCCATGGTCGAGGGGACAGGGCTTGACCCCGTGCTGCGCACGCTGCCGGTTCGCCCGCCGAAAGGGCGCAAAAAGGCGGGAGCCCGATACGCGAAGCCGCGTTTTCGCATGAAAAAGCGGCGAGTCCCAAGGACTCGCCGCGACGTGGTCCGAGTGGCGAGACTTGAACTCACGGCCTCTTGACCCCCAGTCAAGCGCGCTACCAGCTGCGCCACACCCGGACAACGTACTCTATTATAACCGCTGGGCGAAAAAAAAGCAAGTGTTTTTTCCCACTTTTTAAAAATTCTTATTTTCGCCCCGGCACGGCCCTGGGAGACTGGAATTTGCCGGGGAACTGTGCTAAGATAGGACCATCGGGAGGTGTTTTTCATGAAATGGGAAGTGTATTTCGGCAGCTATACCCCAGCGGGCGGCACCGGCATCTACCGGATGCTGTTGGACGGCGATTCGGGCCGGCTGGAGCCGGCAGGCGCCTTTGTCGCCCCGGACCCCAGCTACCTGTGTTTGGCCCACCACGGGCGGACCCTGTATGCGGTGCAGGAGCAGCCCCTTGTGCGGGCTGCCTTCCGT
>CANRPD010000027.1 GCA_947632385.1 uncultured Clostridia bacterium
CCGGCCCGCCCCCGCAGCGGAAAAGAAGCCTGGGAAGCAGCCCGCAGCCCCCGCCCACCCGGCTCAGACAGCCCAACCGGCCCAACCGGCCAAGAAGAAAGAGGAAAAGCCCCAGACCGTCCGGGAGCCCAAGGCCCCGCCGGTGCGCCGAGTCATCGACACCCGCTCCTCCAACGTGAACATCGACCGGTACAACGAGAAATATGACCGCCTGGCCGACCAGAAGGTCCGCACGGACAACGTGGTCACCAAGCAGAAGTTCACCAACCGCAACCAGCAGCGCAGCAAGGGCCCCCAGCGCCGGGGTAAGCGGGAGACCGAGGCCCAGCGCCTGCAGCGCATCGCCCAGGAGCGCAAGGCCAAGCACATCACCATCGAGGTGCCCGACGAGATCACCGTGGGCGAATTCGCCCTGCGGCTGAAGGTCTCCGCCCCGGAGGTCATCAAAAAGCTCATGAGCATGGGCGTGTTCGCAGCCATCAACGACACCATCGACTTCGACACCGCCTCCCTGGTGGCGGATGAGTTCCACGCCCGGGTGGAGAAGGAAGTGGTGGTCACCATCGAGGAGCGCATCATCGACGACAGTGCCGACGATGAGGCCAACCTGGTGCCCAGAGCGCCGGTGGTGGTGGTCATGGGCCACGTGGACCACGGCAAGACCTCCATCCTGGACGTGATCCGCCACACCAACGTCACCGAGGGGGAGGCCGGCGGCATCACCCAGCACATCGGCGCCTACCGGGTGCAGGCGGGCGGCCGGGACATCACCTTCCTGGATACCCCCGGCCACGCGGCGTTCACCACCATGCGGGCCCGGGGCGCCCAGGTCACGGACATCGCCGTGCTGGTGGTGGCCGCAGACGACGGCATCATGCCCCAGACCATCGAGGCCATCAACCACGCCAAGGCCGCGGGCGTTTCCATCATCGTGGCCATCAACAAGATCGACAAGGTGGGCGCCAACCCGGAGCGGGTGAAGGAGCAGCTCACCGAATACAACCTGGTGCCCGAGGAATGGGGCGGCGACACCCCCTGCGTGCCGGTCTCCGCCGTCACCAAGGAGGGCATCGACGACCTGCTGGAGATGATCGTCCTCACGGCGGATATGCTGGAGCTGAAGGCCAACCCCGACCGGGCGGCCAAGGGCACCGTCATCGAGGCGCGGCTGGACAAGGGCATGGGCCCCATCGCCACCGTGCTGGTGGAAAACGGCACCCTGAAGCTGGGGGACATCGTGGTGGCGGGCACCGCCGTGGGCCGGGTGCGGTCCATGATGGACGACAAGGGCGCCCGGGTGGAGAGCGCCGGGCCCTCCGTGCCGGTGGAGATCACCGGCCTGGGGGACGTGCCCACCGGCGGCGACACCTTCAACGCCGTTTCCGACGAGCGCCTAGCCCGGGAGCTGGTGCAGCAGCGCCTGGATGAGCAGAAGGAGGAGACCTTCCGCGCCCAGACCAAGGTGACGCTGGATAACCTGTTCGAGCAGATGCGCGAGGGCGACATGAAGGAGCTGAAGATCATCGTCAAGGCGGACGTGCAGGGCTCGGTGGAGGCCGTGCGGCAGTCGCTGGAGAAACTCTCCAACGACGAGGTGCGGGTGAACATCATCCACGGGGCGGTGGGCGCCGTCAGCGAGAGCGACGTGATGCTGGCCAACGCCAGCAACGCCATCATCGTGGGCTTCAACGTGCGGCCGGACCCGGTGGCGGAGGAGAACGCCAAGCGGGACGGGGTGGATCTGCGGCTGTACCGGATCATCTACGACTGCATCGAGGAGATCGAAAGCGCCATGAAGGGCATGCTGGCGCCCAAGTACCGGGAAGTGTTCCTGGGCCGGGCGGAGTGCCGGGAGACCTACAAGATCTCCGGCGTGGGGATGGTCATCGGCGGGCACGTGCTCTCCGGCAAGATCACCCGCAGCGCCCAGGTGCGCCTGGTGCGGGACGGCATCATCATTGCAGACGACAAGGTGGCCTCTCTGCGGCGGTTCAAGGACGACGTGCGGGAGGTGGCCGAAGGCTACGACTGCGGCATCACGCTGGAGAAATTCTCCGACATCAAGCAGGGAGACCTGCTGGAGGCGTATTTCACGGAGGAATATCGGGACTGAGCCGCATTTTCCGCGAGGTGAAACCAAATGGCCAGCTACAAAATCGACCGGATCACCGAAGACATGCACCGGGAGCTCACCGCCGTCCTCCGGGAGATCAAGGATCCCCTGGTGACGGAGTGCCTGCTCTCCGTGGTGCGGGTGGAAGTGACCAACGACCTGAGCTACTGCACGGTGTACGTGAGCACGATGGAGGGCATGGCCCGGACCAAGGCCGCGCTGCCGGGGCTCAAGTCCGCCAGCGGGTACATTCGCCGGGAGCTGGGGCGGCGGCTGCAGCTGCGGCACGTGCCGGAGCTGATCTTCAAGCCCACGGACTCCATCGAGTACGGAGCGCACATTTCCCGGCTGCTGCACGACCTGGAACGGGAAAAACCGGCCTCGGAGGAGCAGGAAGCCGACTGATGCCCGGCTGCGGCGGGGTCCGGGCACGTTCGGGCGGGTTTTTGGCACGCTGCGAACGGGTTCGCGCCTTTTGCAGACCTGAGGGTGCGACGACCCACTGGTTTCCAGTAGGCGTAAAGCGCGGGGACCGCGCGCCCCGCGACTTAGCCGGTCCGGCTACGGACGCCGTCTCGCGGGCGCGGGAATGAACTTTTCCCGCGCCCACTTTTGCGGAGCAAAAGCGCCTGCGGAGCAGGCGGGCGAGACGGGGGAGGCGGGTGGGGCCGCTGGCCGGTTTTGCAAACCGGTGGGCGCGACTATTCGCTTGTTTCTCGTAGAACCTAGGGCGCGACTTTGGTTTGCCGAAAACTTGTGGGCGCGACGACTCGCTTTTTTCCAGCAGCTATCAGCGCGGAACGCGCGAGGCGCGACTTAGCCCGTTCGGCTACGAACCCCTCCATATATCCCCCCTTAAAAGGGGTAAAGTTTCCCTGGGGAGGGAAACTTTTTCGAAAATTTTTAAAAATTTACAATTTGTTCATATTTGAACAAATGTCGGGAAAGGGTCAAAACCGGGCGTGAATCATACCGGAAGTGGACCGGACAGACGCAAAAACGGGCCGGAAGGGGTCCGGAAGGTCTGGGGCAGGACGAGCCGGTGGAATGCCTTCAAATTAATGAATTATGTAAACTTATGGGCGCGACGACCCACCATTTTCTAGTAGGCGTCCGCGCGGGGACCGCGCGCCCCGCGGCTTAGCCAGTCCGGCTACGGACAAAGGAGGATAGGTCATCATGAAGGAGATCGACTGCCGGGAAGCGGCCCGGCTGCTGGCCGGGTGGGACCGGGTGCTGATCTTGTGCCATGCTTCCCCGGACGGGGATACGTTGGGCTCTGCGGCGGCGCTGGTGCGGGGCCTGCAGGCCCTGGGTAAGCACGCCTGGGTGCGCTGCGGGGACCCGGTGCCGGAAAAATACCGGTTTTTGTTTGCGGGGATCCCGGAGGAGCCGGAAGCGTTTCAACATGTGGTGTCGGTGGATGTGGCTGACCCCAAGCTGCTGGGGGAGCTGGAAGAACCCTTTGCCCGGCGGACGGAGCTGGCCATCGACCACCACGGGACCCATGTGCCCTTTGCCCAGGTTCGGTGGGTGGAGCCCACCAGCGCCGCCTGCTGCGAACTGATCTTCCTGCTGCTGGAGGAGCTGGGGGTGGAGATCACCGGGGAAATGGCGGGCTGCCTGTACACGGGCATCGCCACGGACACGGGGTGCTTTCGGTTTGCCAACACCACGCCCCGGACGCATTTTCTGGCAGGGCGGCTGATGGAGCTGGGAGCGTCGGCAGAGGCGCTGAACCGGCGGCTGTTCGAGACGAAAACCCGGGCGCAGGTGGAGGCCGAACGCCGGGTGCTGGCCGAGCTGGAGGTCTTTGGAGAGGGGCGGTGCGCGCTGGCGCGGCTGCCCTGGTCCCTGCGGCAGGAGACCGGCGCCGAAGAGGGTGACCTGGAAGGGATCGCCGGGCTGCCCAGACAGATCGAAGGGGTGGTGCTGGGCATCACCCTGAAGGAGAAGGAGAACGGCGACGTGAAGGTGTCCGTGCGGGCCAACCCGCCGGCGGACGCGGCGGCCTTCTGCCGGCAGTTTGGCGGCGGGGGCCACACCGGCGCGGCGGGGTGCACTTTTTTGCAGACGCCCATGGAGACAGTGGCCGGGCAGCTGCGGGCAGCCGCCGAGGCGTATGTCCGGGCGGTGACCGGGGCGTGAGCGAGCGGAGCGCCGCACCCACCGGCGCCGGGGCGCCGGCGGCTTTTGCCGGAGGCAAAAGCGGACAGACGGAGTCTGTTGGGTGCGGCGGAGGCCGGAAGACCGCGGACCGGCGGGGGAGCCGCCGGAAGCGCTGCGAGGAGGACAGGGAATGAACGGAGTGCTGGTGCTGGACAAGCCCGCGGGGTTCACGTCTTTTGACGCGGTAGCGGTGCTGCGAAAGCTTTCCGGAGAGCGGAAGATCGGCCACACGGGGACCCTGGACCCCCAGGCCACCGGCGTGCTGCCGGTGCTGCTGGGGCGGGCCGCCAAGGCGCTGGAGCTGCTGCCGGACACCGACAAGGCGTATCGGGCGGAGTTTCGGCTGGGGGAACGCACCGACACCGGGGACGCCACCGGGAAAGTGGTGGAGACCGGGGGCAGGCGGCTGTGCCGGGAGGCGCTGGAGGCCGAAATGCCCTGCTTTGTGGGGGAGATCGACCAGGTGCCGCCCATGACCTCCGCGGTGAGCGTGGGGGGCCAGCGGCTGTACCGGTTGGCCCGGCAGGGCCTGGAGGTGGACCGGCCCACTCGACGGGTGCGGATCGACGGGCTGGTGTTCACGGAATTTGACGAGGAGACCCAGAGCGGCGTGCTGGAGGTCCGGTGCGGCAAGGGGACGTATATCCGCACGCTGGTGGAGGATCTGGCCCGGGCGGCAGGCAGCCTGGGGACCCTGACGGCGCTGCGGCGCACGGCAGCCTGCGGGTTCACCCTGGCCGACGCGGTGCCGCTGGAAACCGTGCGGGAAGCGGCGGCTGCGGGGCGGTTTTCGGACCTGGTGCGGCCCACAGAGAGCCTGTTTGCCGGCCTGCCCCGGGTGACGGTCACTGCCGCCCAGGCATACCGGTTCCAAAACGGGGGCAGCCTGGACCGAAAGCGGCTGCATCTGGAGACGGAGCCGGCGCCGGGAGCGCGGCTGCGGGTGTGCGGGCCGGACGGGACCTTTTTGGGACTGGGAGAGGCCCGGGAAGACGACATACGGTTTTTGAAGCTGTTTTGTGAGGGGGAGCCATGAGGGAGCAAACGCAGAAGAACGCCCTGGCCCTGGGTACCTTTGACGGGGTGCACCGGGGACACCGGGCCGTGCTGGAGGCGGCCCGGCAGTTCGCGCCCGAGCTGACCCCGGGAGCGGTGTATTTTGAGACGCCGCCGGCAGGCGGGCCCGTGGTGGAGACGCCGGAGGACCGGGAGGAACGGTTCGACCGCATGGGGCTGACGGCCCGGTTCCCCCTGGCATTTGACCGGGTGCGGGACCTGGGGGCCGCAGAATTTGTCCGCAGGGGGCTGTTGGACCGGTGCCGGGCCGGGGCCCTGTGCTGCGGGGAGGATTTTCGGTTCGGGAAGGACGCCCAGGGCGGGCCGGAGCTGCTGGCGGACCTCTGCCGGGAGGCGGGGGTGGCGCTTCGCGTTCTGCCGCCGGTGGCGGACGCAGGGGGAAAGATCAGCTCCACGCGGATCCGCAGGGCGGTGGAGGCCGGAGACGTGGCCGGGGCCAACCGGCTGCTGGGGAGGCCCTTCGGCTTTGCGGGGACGGTGATCCATGGGAACCACCTGGGCACGGGCATGGGCACGCCCACCCTGAACCAGGCATACCCCGCAGGGCTGGCTACGCCCCGGTTCGGCGTATACGCCTGCTGGTGCCGGACGCCCCGGGGGGACTGGTACGGGGTGACCAACATTGGCCGCAAGCCCACGGTGGGCAGCGACCGGATCCTGGCGGAGACGTGGCTGCCGGACTTTTCGGGGGATCTCTACGGGCAGCGGGTGCGGCTGTTTTTGCTGGGATTCATCCGGCCGGAGCGGAAATTCGCCTCGCTGGAGGAGCTGCGGCAGGTGATCGTGGCCAACGGGCGGCAGGCGGCGGACATCGCCCGGGGACAGCCCCTGGCGGGCTGGCCCGCCGAAGAGCTGCTGGGCTGCTGAGGCCGCCGCGCCCGCCCGTGCCGTAGGCACGGGCGGCTTTTTGCCCCAGGGCAAAAAGCCACCGTCCCTGCAAGGGGGCGGTGGGGCGCGGCGCCGGCGGGGAGCCGCCCGGGCATCCCCAACGCAGGGGCACATTTGGGGCAGGCAATGCAAATTTGGGGTTTACAAGCGGCGAAAAGTGTGGTAGAATAATGCACGGCCCTCTCCTCGGATCCGGGACACACCGACCCTTTCTGTGGAGCGCGGCGAAAACAAGCGGCGATGGACCGCGGAAAAAGGTGATTTTGTATGACGAAGGAAGAAAAAACAGCCATCATCCAGCAGTATGCCCGGCACGAGGGCGATACCGGCTCTCCCGAGGTGCAGATCGCGGTGCTGACCAAGCGGATCAACGACCTGACCGAGCACCTGCGCGAGCACAAGAAGGACCATCATTCCCGCAGAGGCCTGCTGAAAATGGTGGGACAGCGGAGAAGCCTGCTCAACTACCTGACCAAGATCGACATCGAGCGGTACCGCACCGTGGTCTCCCAGCTGGGACTTCGTAAATAAGACAAGCAAAGATGCTGGGTTCGCTGGCTTGCTGCCCGCGGCCCGGCATTTGCTCTATACAAAGGGAAGTCATGTAGAAAGAGAAAGGAAAAGTAGCGTATGTTTGAGAACTTCAGAGTGTACGAGACGGACTTTGCCGGCCGCCCGCTGGTCATCGAGACCGGCAAGATGGCCCAGCTCGCAAATGGCGAGTGTCTGGTCCGGTACGGAGAGACGGTGGTGCATGTGGCCGCCACGGCGTCTGCCAAGCCCAGGGACGGGATCGACTTTTTCCCGCTGTCTGTGGATTTTGAGGAAAAACTGTACTCCGTGGGCAAGATCCCGGGGTCCTTCCTGAAGCGGGAGGGACGGCCCAGCGAGAAGGCCACCCTGGCCTGCCGTATGATCGACCGGCCCATCCGGCCGCTGTTCCCCAAGGATATGCGCAACGACGTGGCCGTGGTGTGCACCGTGATGTCCGTGGATCAGGACTGCTCTCCGGAGATCGCGGCCCTGGTGGGCACCTCCATCGCGCTGTCCATCTCTGATATCCCGTGGGACGGGCCCATTTCCGGCGTGTCCGTTGGCCTGGTGGACGGCGAGTTCGTCATCAACCCCACCAGCGAGCAGCGGAAGGTCTCTCAGATGGCGGTGACCGTGGCCTCCACCGATGAGCGCATCGCCATGATCGAGGCCGGGGCCAATGAGGTCAGCGACGAGGACATGTACAACGGCATCATGGCCGGACACGAAGCCAACCAGAAGATCATCGCCTTCATCAAGGAGATCGTGGCCGAGATCGGCAAGGAGAAGTTCACCTTCCCGTCTCTGAAGCCGGACCCCGAGATGCTGGAGGCCATTCGGACCTTTGCCGAGGACGACGTGCGCGCTGCCCTGGATACTGACGACAAAAACGTGCGGGACGAGCGGCTGAAGCCCGTGTACGAAAAGGTGCACGAGAAATTCGACGAGATCTATCCCGACCAGAGCGCTCAGATCGAGGAGTGCCTGTATCAGACCCAGAAGTATGTGGTGCGCCGCTGGCTGCTGGACGAGCAGAAGCGCGTGGACGGCCGCGGGATGGACGACATGCGGCCCCTGGCCGCCGAGGTGGGCCTCCTGCCCAGGACCCACGGCTCCGGCATGTTCACCCGGGGACAGACCCAGGTGCTGACCACCGTCACCCTGGGGTCCATTCGGGACAACCAGCTGCTGGACGGCATCGACGAGGAGGAGAGCAAGCGGTACATCCACCACTACAACATGCCCTCCTACTCTGTGGGCGAGACCCGGCCCAGCCGCAGCCCCGGCCGCCGGGAGATCGGCCACGGCGCCCTGGCCGAGCGGGCCCTGGTGCCGGTGATCCCCGGCATGGACGAATTCCCCTATACCATCCGCCTGGTCAGCGAGGTGCTGTCCTCCAACGGCTCCACCTCTCAGGCCTCCATCTGCGGCTCTACCTTGGCCCTGATGGACGCCGGTGTGCCCATCAAGGCACCGGTGGCGGGCATCTCCTGCGGGCTCATCACCGAGGGGGACCGCTGGATGACCATGGTGGACATCCAGGGCATCGAGGACTTCTTCGGGGACATGGACTTTAAGGTGGGCGGCACCAAGAAGGGCATCACGGCCATCCAGATGGACCTGAAGATCCACGGCCTGACCCCCGAGATGGTGAAGGACGCCCTGGAGAAGACCCACAAGGCCAGAAACTACATCATCGACGAGATCATCCTCAAGGCCATTCCCGAGGTGCGTCCTGAGCTCTCCAAGTACGCGCCCAAGATGCTCTCCATGCAGATCCCGGTGGACAAGATCCGGGAGGTCATCGGCACGGGCGGCAAGGTCATCCAGAAGATCTGCGCCGAGTGCAGCATCACCATGGACGTGGAGGAGGACGGCCACGTGTACATCACCGGTCTGGACATCGACAACTGCCGCCGGGCCATGGACATCGTGGATACCATCGTCAACGACCCCGAGCCGGGCAGCTATTACAACGGCCGGGTGACGCGGCTGATGGACTTCGGCGCCTTTGTGGAGATCGCCCCCGGCAAGGAGGGGCTGGTCCACATCTCCCGCCTGGACGTGAAGCGGGTGGAGAACGTCACCGACGTGGTGAACGTGGGCGACGTGGTGAAGGTGAAGGTGCTGGAGATCGACGACAAGGGACGGCTCAACCTGTCCCGCCGGGACGCGCTGATCGACCTGGACGGCGCGGTGCCGGAGAACGACATCAGCGAAGACCGGGGACCCCGCCGAGACCGGGGCGACCGGGACCGCCGCCCGCCGCGGCGGGATCGGAATCCCCGGCGCTGAGAAAAACAGAGGGAAAGCCCTTCGGACGAAAGGTCCGAAGGGCTTTTTTGTGGGGAGGGGCGTGCCGCCTCGCCGCCGGCCGGGCCCCAGGGAACGGCCGGCACGGGCCCCGCCGCAGGCGGGGTCCGGCGGGCGGGAGCCCGGGGGAGGCGGGGGAGGCGGGCGGGCAGGCGATCGCAGAGTTGTGGTTGCAATCTGAGGAAAAGCGTGGTAGAATAGGTGGGCAAACGGAAATCTAGAAATCGAAAGGCAGAGGAACACATGAACCCCACCGAAAAGACGATGGATAAGATCACGGCCCTGTGCAAGAACCGGGGCTTTATCTTCGCGGGCAGCGACATCTACGGCGGCCTGGCCAACACCTGGGACTACGGCCCCCTGGGCGCGCGGATGAAGAACAACGTGAAGGACACCTGGCGCAAGCGGTTCATCCAGGAGCGCAAGAACAGCTATGAAGTGGACGCGGATATTTTGATGCACCCCCGGGTGTGGGAGGCCAGCGGGCACATCGCCAGCTTTTCTGACCCGCTGCTGGACTGCAAGGAGTGCAAGACCCGGCACCGGGCCGACAACCTCATCGAGGCCTTTGACCCCGATGCCCACCCCGACCGCATGACCAAGGAGGAGATGTTCCAGTTCATCAAAGATCACCACATCCCCTGCCCCAACTGCGGCAAGCACAATTTTACCGACATTCGGGAATTCAACCTGATGTTCCAGACCTACCGCGGGGTGACCAACGATTCCAAGAGCGTCATTTACCTGCGGCCGGAAAATGCCCAGGGCGAGTATGTCAACTTCCTCAATGTGCAGCGGACCATGCGCGCCAAGCTGCCGTTTTCCATCGGGCAGATCGGCAAGGCCTTCCGCAATGAGATCACGCCCGGCAACTTCACCTTCCGGACCATCGAATTCGAGCAGATGGAGTTCCAGACCTTCTGCAAGGAGGGGACGGACGGGGAGCTGTATGAATATTTCAAGGCGTACGGGCGGCAGTATTTCCAGGATCTGGGCATCGCGCCAGAGCATCTGCGGTTCCACGACCACGAAAAGCTGGCCCATTACGCCAAGGCAGCCTGCGACATCGAGTTCCTGTTCCCCTTCGGCTGGGGGGAGATCAACGGCACCCACAACCGCACGGACTACGACCTCTCCCGGCACCAGGAGTACAGCGGCCAGAACCTGACCTATCTGGACCCGGAGACCGGCGAGCGCTACATCCCCTACATCATCGAGTCCACCTATGGGCTGGACCGCACCGTACTGGCCCTGCTGTGCGAGGCGTATGATGAAGAAAACCTGGGCACCGAGGAAAAGCCTGACGTGCGCACGGTGCTGCACCTGGCCCCGGCGATCGCGCCGTATAAGGTGGCGGTGCTACCCCTGTCCAAGAAGCTGGCCGGCAAGGCGATGGAGGTCTATGAGGGACTGGCCCGGCGCTTTATGACGGATTACGACGAGACCGGGTCCATCGGCAAACGGTACCGCCGGGAGGACGAGATCGGCACGCCGCTGTGCGTGACCGTGGACTTTGAGACCGTGGGCAACGAGGAGACCCCCGGCGACAACTGTGTGACGGTCCGGGACCGGGACACCATGGAGCAGGTCCGGCTGCCCATTGAGGCGCTGGAGAGCTACATCGCGGAAAAGATCGTCTTTTAAGGCAAGCAAAAAGACCCGGCAGCGCCGGGTCTTTGTTTTGTAGGGGATCAGTCCCAGTCCCGCGGTTCGGAGGACCGTTCCAACACGGCTCCCGCGGCGGAGATCTCGTATTCGTACTCGGTGGAGGCGGTGACAAATTCCAATTCGTACACCACGGAACCGCGTTCCAGATCCTGCTTCGCTTTGGTGAAGGTCACGTCTCCGACGGAGAGGCTGGCGTCGGCCAGGGCGGTCTGCTTGGCGGCCTCCAGGCCGATGGCTGTGGTCTCCGGAGCAGGCGCGGGGGTAGGTTCCGCCGGTGCTGCCGTGGGGGCCAGGGCCGCTGGGGCGCGGAAAGTCTCCACGGATTTGTCCAGGATCGCTCCGGCGGCGGAGATCTCATACTCGTATTCGGCGGAGGCGGTGACGAATTCCACTTCGTACACCACGGAACCGCGTTCCAGATCCTGCTTCGCTTTGGTGAAGGTCACATCTCCGGCAGAGAGACCGGCATCCGCCAGGGCGGCCTGCTTGGCGGCCTCCAGGCCGATGTCCTCAGCGGCAGCCGGCGGGGCGCTCTGGGTGGGTGCGGTGGCCGGAGGGGCCGACTGGGCCGGGGCGGTCTCGGGGCGGGCCCCAGAGGGCAAGGTCTCGGAGGACTTCTCCAGTACGGCGCCCGTGGCGGAGATCTCATAGTCATATTCGGTGGTGGCGGTGACGAATTCCAGCTCGTAGACCACCGCGCCCCGTTCCAGATCCTGCTTCGCCTGGGTGAAGGTCACGTCCCCGGCGGAGAGGCCGGCGTCGGCCAGGGCGGCCTGTTTGGCAGCCTCCAGGCCGATCTCGGAACCGGCTGAAGGGGCCGGTGTCGTCTGGGTTTGGGGCTTTGCGGCGCCGGCGAGCGTTTCGGTGGAGCGTTCCAGAACGGAACCGGCGGAGGAGATCTTGTACTCATATTCCGTGGTGTCGGTGACGAACTCCACCTCGTAGGTGAGGGCGCCGTCATCGTACTCCTGCTGGGCTTTGGTGAAGGTCACGTCTTCGGCGGAGAGGCCGGTGTCGGCCAGAGCGGTCTGCTTGGCGGCTTCCAGCTGGGCCTGAGAGACGGCGGGGGCCTGAGAAGAAGTGATCCCCGGAAGCGAAGGGGTGGGGTCCGGTTGGTGGGTGGCGGCGGGACGCAGGTAAACGGCCAGGACCACCACAATGGCCACCACGGTCAGCGTCATGATGAAGGCGGTGGTGCGTCGGGACGAGGAGAAAAAGGCTCTGAGTTTGTTCATGTTGGGGACTCCTTTCTGCGACCGTTTCGATGGTTTCAGTATATCATGATCGCGTTCCGCAGCAACGCAACCGATGCGCTTTTTCCCTGAGGAAAAGCGCAAACATGATTCAATGTTCTCCGAAACGGTCCAAATCTTTGCTTTGTTTCGTGAGGGTATTATATCATAGGCCGGGGAAAAAGTCCAGAGCGGAAAAGGGGATTGCAACCCGGGCGCATTTGTAGTATACTGAACAGGACGAAAGAGGTGTTCTGTATGAGCCGAAACAGAAAATGGACGGCACTGTTCCTCCTGCTGATGACGGTTTTTGTGCTCCGGGGGGCGTTCCTGCCCGTGCAGGCAGAGGAAGTGGACCCTGTGCCCAGCGAGGAGATCGGGGAGAGCGAGCCTTCGGAGGACCCCGGTTCGGAAGACCCCGGCACGGGAGAGACTGGCGGCGAGGACACCGAAGGGGACCCCGGCACCGGCGAAGACCCGGGCACGGAGGATCCGGACCCGGGAGAAAGCAGCACCGATCCCGGAACAGAGGACCCCGGCAGCGAAGATCCCGGCAGTGACGACCCAGGCAGCGAGGACCCCGGTACCGGGGAGACCGGCGAAGATGATCCCTGGGAGGACCCGGATCCCGGCACGGGAGAAGGCACCGGGGACGAGACCGGCGACGATACCTGGCAAGAACCCGAGGACACCGCCGGCGAAGGAGAAGAATCGACGGACGACGGATCGGAGGACTCCGATGGGTACGTGTGGACCGGCGGCTCCACCAACGGCTCTACCGGACGGACCACCGCGTCCCGGGCACCTCAGGAGATCTTGGGCGGGCAAGGCCTGCCCACCCCCACGCCCGGCACCTCCAGCGGGGAGCCGGAGAACGAGGGCAGCCGGTATGTGACCTTTGCCCGGCTGAATCTGCGGAGCAACTCCATGGCGGTGACACTGTTCTATTCCGGCACGGCGTGTGCTGTGGTGGGAACGGTGGGGCTGCTGGCGCTGCTGGTCGTGCTGATCCGCAGCCGGCTGCACTCTAACCAGCGGGACCGGCTGTATGAGGAGATCGTAGTGGCAGAAAACGAGGCCAAGGCGCAGCCCCAGCCCCCGGCCCGGGCACGGCATGCCGCCTCCCATATGCGGGACGAGACCGCTGCCCGCACCGGCTCGGTGGAGCTCCACCGGTCACGGCAGCCCCGGGCCACCGTTTTGCGGGAAGCCCTGGCCGAGCAGCAGGAACCGGAAGAACAGCGGCCGGAGCCCTCTCCCCGGGCGGTGATGCCCCGGCAGATCTCCCTCTATACCGAGGAATTCGACCTGAATGAAGACCCGGAGAAAAACGACCGGGATCCATCCTGAACATAAAACCGAACAGCCTCCCTGGGCGGTCAGCGCCGGGGGAGGCTGTTTTTGGTTCCGGACCCGTTTTACAGGGAAAAGTCCACCGCATAGGTCCCGTCGATGAGCACGTAGGGCAGCTGATGGGCCCGGCACTGCTCCAGGGCGATGCGGTTTTCCCGGAGCAGGTGCTCCAGAGAGCAGTCGGGGTCGGTGCCCCGGGCTTCAATGTCCCCGGCGTGGGCGCGGATGGTCTCCAGGTTTTGCCGAATATAGTCTGCGCTCATCACCAGGCAGACGGAGCGGATCTGGGACCGGTACGGTTCGGCAAAGTCCTGCTGCCAGGTATAGGGGATGTAACACCCCTCGACGATGAGGTTTTGCCGGTTCTCCACGGCGGTCTTGATGATCTCCCGAACGATGGGCCACAGGTATTCGGTCAGAGCGTCGTCGTCCAGGGGAGTCAGGGAGGTCTGCCGGGACCGGATGAGGCCCATTTTCAGGTGGTCGATGGAGAGATAGGGGAACCGGTACCGCTCCAACAGGCGCTGTGCCAGCAGGGTCTTGCCGGTGTGGGTCGGTCCGGAGATGAGTACGATCATGATCTTCCCTCCCAAAAAGGCCCGGCCGGACGCTGTCCGGCGGGCCTTTTGTACTGTTGGATCACTGTTGGGTTTCTCCCTTGTCCTCCAGCAGGAGGGCCTCCACATCGAAGGTTTCATCGGTCTCCATCCGATACAGCGTCACGGTGACGGTGTCCCCGGGAGCGTGGGCGGACAGGAGGCTGGAAATGTCCTCCAGCTTGGAGACGGTTTCCCCGTCGATGGCGACGATCACGTCGCCGGGGGCCGCTTGGGTGCCGGTAAAGGCGCTGATCTCATCGATCTCGGTGATCATGAATCCCCGGGGCACGCCGTAATACAGGGCCATTTGCTGGTTGACCGTAGAGCCGCGAATGCCCAGCCGGGTGCGGCCCTGGACATAGCCGCCGGCCAGCAGCTGGTTCAGGATGTCCTTGGCGCGGGAGATGGGAATGGCAAAGCCCATGCCTTCATATCCGTCAGAGACGATCTTGGAGGAGTTGATCCCCACCACCTGGCCGTACATGTTCACCAGCGGGCCGCCGGAATTGCCGGGATTGATGGCCGCGTCGGTCTGGATATAGGTCATGCCGCTGGCACTGTACCGGCTGACCTCTCGATCCAGGCCGGAGATATATCCGCCGGTCATGGAAGCGGAATAGCGCTGGCCGCCGGGGTTGCCGATGGCGATCACCTCATCGCCGATGACCAGGGCGTCGGAATCGCCAAAATGGGCGGGGGTAAAGTCCTGGCCGTTGGTCTTGAGCACGGCCAGGTCCGTGGTGCGGTCCAGGCCCACCACCACGGCGGGCTGCTGCTCGCCGTCATAGGTGATCACATCCACGTGGGTGTCCTTGGAGTTGTTGACCACGTGGGCATTGGTGATGATATACCCGTCTGCGGTGGCAAAAATGCCGGTCCCGGTGCCGGAGACCGAATAGCCGCTCTCTTCCTCTTCATTGGGGACCAGAGTCACCACCGTGACGGTGGACTGCACCACCTGCTGATAGACCTGGGAAGCGGTCTTTTCGCCGGAGGTAGGCCGGGGTTCTACCACGATGCCTTCGGTGTTGGGGGTGACCTCCACGGTCTCACGGTGGGTGTCCGGCCGGAAATCCTCATCCAGATCGGGCTTGCCGTCGTCGGGTTCGTCGGGACGGTCCTCATCGGGGGCTTCGTCCCGGGGATTTTCCTGGGGCGGCTGGGAGCTGCTGAACCGGTCGTTGAGGTCATCCAGCAGGGCGTTGTGGGGGCGGCTGTTCTGCACCGCCGAAACGACCAGGAAGATGCCAAACGCCACGATGGAAAGACCTGCCAGCACCGACGCCACCCAGATGAACACCTTAGTCCGCGTGGAGAGCTTTTTCTTGGGCGGCACATACGGGTACGGTGCGTAGTAGGTGGGATAAGACGGTTGGCCGTAGGGAGGCTGCGGGTTGTTGTAATACACCGGAGGTGGCTGGGTCCCCGGCTGGACAGGCGGCTGCCCGTAGAAGGGAGGCGCCTGGGGCGGCGGAGGGGTCCCGGGGACAGTCTGAGGACCGGCGTCGGGCTGGGGGTCCTGTTGGGGCAGCGGCCAGCCGGGCGTCTCCGGAGGGTGAGGCGGTCCGGCCTCTCCCACCGGGTCTGCGGATCCCTCCGGGGGAGCCGCGTCCACAGCGGGGTCCTCTGCCCATTCGCCGATGGGTTCGGCGGCAGGGGGATCCTCGGGAGGGGTATCGGGACTCCAGGGATCTTCGGGTCCTTGCGTACGGAGATCATCGGGCTTGAGCATGAAAGGTCACTCCTTTTCGGGATTTTTATCGGAATTTTTCTCTTTGTCGCGGCTGCGGGACTCTTTCAGCTTGGGGGCAGAAGCGTCCTTCAGGCGCGGGGCCTCCTGAGGCTTGGGGAGATAGAACTCGAACCGGCAGAAGGAGCCCACCTGGGAGCGTACGGAGATGTCGCCGCCGTGGAGCTTGAGGATGGTCTGGACGATGTAGAGCCCCAGGCCCATGCCGTTTTTGTCCTGGCTGCGGGACTTGTCCGTCTTGTAGAAACGCTCGAAAATATGGGGCAGCTCCTCCGGAGAGATCCCCGCACCGCTGTTTTCGATGATGACGGTGGTGCGGTCGATGCCGCCGGAGATCTGGATCTGGATATAGCCGCCGGGATCGGTGAATTTGACGGCATTTTCCAGCAGATTGTAGACGACCTGGTGCAGCAGATCCTGGTCGCCGCTGACGATCTCCGGCCGGGCGTCCTCCAGGCCCCGCACATCGATGTTCTTTTCTTCGATGCTTTTTTCAAAGGTGAGCAGGGTGGACACCACGGTGGCGGTGAGATCGAAGCTCTTGGGGTGCAGCTGCATTTCCCCGTTGTCGATGCGGGAGAGGTCCAGCATGGAGCGGACCAACCGGGACAGGCGCTTGACCTCGCTGGAAACGATGGTAAGGTATTTTTCCTGCTCTGCGGGCGGGATGGTGCCGTCCAGGATGCCGTCGATGAACCCGGCGATAGTGGTCATGGGCGTCTTGAGCTCGTGGGAGACGTTGGCGATAAAGCTGCGGCGGGTCCCTTCGGAAATGGACAGGGAATTCGCCATGTGGTTGAAGGACTGGGCCAGCTGGCCCAGCTCGTCGTTGCTCTCCACCGGCACCCGCACGGAGAAATCCCCCGCGCCGAATTGCCGGGCCGCAGCGGACATCTGCCGCAGGGGCCGTACCTGCCGGTAGGCGAACAGACCCACCAGACAGAAGGTCACCGCCAGAGCTGCAGCCGAGGCGATCAGGAAGATCTTCAGCACTTCGATGCGAAACGCCCGGATGGACCGCACACTGGCCGCCGCAAAGACCACGGCGGCACAGTCGCCCTCCTGGGTGGTCTGTACCGGCACGCCCACCACGTAGTGGGCGGTGGTGTAGATGTCGCCGAAGGTATCTACCCGTTCAAACAGCCCGGCGCTGGCGGCTTTCACCGCGGTGAGAGGCGCCTGCAGCGGGCGGGAGACATCCTGTCCCCCGATGTTGCCCATGAGCACCTGACCGTTGAGGTCGGTGATGAACAGGTCCGCCTCGCTGCTGTGGGCAAAGCTGGCCGCAAAGCCGCGCAGCACCTCGCCGTTTTGGTCGAAGAAAGGCTGGCCGTCTGCCGCGAAATACTTTTCGGCAACGTGGGCGATGGCCATGGCGTTCTGGGTGAGCAGTTCCTTTTTTTCATTGCGCCAGTAGCTGGAGAAAAAGAGCATCATCACACTGCCCAGCATGGCAAAGCTCAAAATGACGATGGACATGCTGATGGACAGGTACCGGCGGAAAATGCTTTTTTGCATGGAGACCTCCTACGGGACCAAAATCCCACGAACCGAACCCGAACCCGCCGGAAACGGTCCGCAGCGGGGCGCCTGCCCGCACATACGGCTTCCGGCAGGGTGTGGCTGACTCAGGTCTTGACCTCGAATTTGTAGCCGACGCCCCACACGGTCTTCAGGGCCCACTGGTCGGAGACGCCTTCCAGTTTTTCCCGCAGCCGCTTAACGTGTACATCGACGGTGCGGCTGTCGCCGTAGTAATCGAACCCCCACACCTCGTCCAGCAGTTGGTCTCGCGTAAAGACCCGGTTGGGGTTGGAGGCCAGGTGGTAGATGAGCTCCATCTCCTTGGGCGGGGTGTCGATCTGCACTCCGTTGACCTTGAGCTCGTAGTTGGTCAGGTTGATCACCAAATTCTCATACGAGACTTCCTTGGGGGCATCCTTGCTGGGGCCGGTCTGTGCGCTGCGCCGGAGCACGGCATTGATGCGGGCGATGACTTCCTTGGTCTCAAAGGGCTTGACCACATAGTCGTCCGCGCCCAGCTCCAGGCCCAGGACCCGGTCGAAGACCTCCCCTTTGGCGGTAAGCATGATGATGGGACAGGTGGACCGCTTCCGGATCTCCCGGCAGACCTGCCAGCCGTCCAGCCCCGGGAGCATGATGTCCAGCAGGATCAGGTCGGGCTCGGCCTGGTCAAAGAGCTTGAGAGCGGTCTCCCCGTCGTTTGCCAGGATGGCTTCAAAGCCCTCCTTCTCGATATAGAGCCGCAGTAGTTCGCAGATGTTGGTGTCGTCGTCAACGATCATGATCTTGCCGGTGGCCATGGGTCATTTCTCCTTTCGGTACAGTGTCTATCTTATCCGTTCTTTGTGGCAATCATAAGGTGGACAGGTGAAGTTTCTGTGAAGGAACGCCTCAATAGTGCAGCTGGATGGCCTGGGGCAGCACCTGGGCGCGCATGGTCGTTTCCCCAACGGCGTATTCGCCGTCCAGCGACCAGTCCACTGGCTCGGGGAAGGTGAACGTGGCACCGGCGGTGTGGACGAACTGGATGGCGGAGTCATCGTACTTGCCCCGGGTCAAGGCATACACCATGGCGTTGAATTCCGCTAGATTTCGGGGTGCCTTGACCAGCAGCAGCTCGAAAAGGCCGTCTGTCAGGTCTACCTGAGCGGGGTCCAGCTTCACCACGCCGCCCAGCGAGGTGGAATTGGTCATGGAGCCGAAAATGAAATCGTCCTCGAAGACCCGGCCCTCCACGGTCTCCACCCGCACCCGGTACGGCTGCACGGTGGGCAGCTCCCGAATCCCCTCCAGCACATAGGCCAGGTGTCCCAGCGTGTGCTTTAGAGCGGGATCGGTGTTGTAGGAGGACCCGGTAAAGGCGCCAAACGAGGCAGTGTAGATGAACGTCCGGTCCCCAAAGGCGCCCACATCCAGCGGGGCGGCGGGATGGGAGAGGATGTGCCGGGCTGCCTCCAGGGGGTCTTTGGGCAAATGGAGCGAGGCGGCAAAGTCGTTGGTGGTGCCGGCGGGGATATACCCCAGCTCTACCCGATGGCCGGAGGAGAGCATCCAGCCCACCGTGTCGCTGAGGGTGCCGTCGCCGCCGCAGCACACCAGACAGTCGGTGCCCTCCGCCACCACTCGCAGCACGGTCTCCCGGGCGTCATCCGGGTCAGCGGTCTCGACGATGTCCACGGTGTCATAGCCTTCGGAAAAGATCCGCCGAAGGGCGCCGGTCTCCTTCAGGATCTGCTGACGGCCGGCATGGGGGTTTACGATCACAGTGATCTTCATAGGTGCAAGGTCCTTTCCAAACAGCGGTGCGGGTCAGTTCTCCGGACCCATAGCCGCCAAAATGGCGGTGTGATAAGCCGGCAGTGCTTTTTTCAGGGAAACCGGCCGGCCGTGGTCGTTCAAAAAACAGTGGGCGGTGTGCCCCTGGCAGCGCAGGGTGCCGGTGTCCCGGTCACGTACGGTATAGGTGAAAACGATCCGGGTGCCGGTATAGCTCTCGATGGCGGTCTCCACCAGCACGGTCTCTCCAAAATGCGCCATGGTCTTGTACTGTGCCTGGACCTCCAGCACGGGGCTCACCAGGCCGGCGGCTTCCAGCTGCACAAAGGGAAAGCCCAGGACGTCCATCAGGTGGACTCGGCTCTCCTCGAACCAGCGGACGTAGTTGGAGTGGTGGACGCAGTCCATGCGGTCCGTCTCGTAGTAGTACACGGGCCGGGTGTAAACGACAGGTTCCATAGTTTCCCTCTCTTTTGAAAAACTGGGTCTATTGTATCATATTTTTCCCGGAAAAGAAAGTCCAAAACGGTGGAAAACGGAAGGTTTACACCCGGTTTAAAAAATTGTAAAAAATTGTTTACAGAGAGAAGTCCGGAAAGCGGTTGATTTTCCCGGCCAAAAATGGTATGATTCATCATAGGGGCAAAGGCGCTTTTGAAAGGGCCACTGCCGCCTGTTTCTTTTGACTGTCTTTTGACAGCGAGTTTGTGGGTAGGGAAATGATACGGAATGAAGATCGGTATGGACGTGGGTTCCACCACGCTCAAGTGTGTCGTATATGATGACGAAAGCCGCCCAGTATTTGGGGAATATGAGCGGCACTTCTCTCAGATCGCGGAAAAGGCTTCCACGATGCTGGAGCACATACGGGCAAAGTTCCCGGACCTGAAGACCGCCGGGGTGTGCATTTCCGGTTCCGCAGGCATGGGCCTGGCGGAGGATCTGGATATCCCCTTTGTGCAGGAGGTCTACGCCACCCGGACGGCGGTGAAGAAATATCTCCCCGACGCAGACGTGGTCATCGAATTGGGCGGCGAGGACGCCAAGATCCTGTTCCTTTCCGGAGCCATGGAGGTGCGGATGAACGGGTCCTGCGCCGGTGGCACTGGTGCGTTCATCGACCAGATGGCCACCCTGCTGAACGTGACGCCCAGTGAGCTCAACGATCTGGCAGCGACCAGCCAGCGCAGCTACGGCATTGCGTCCCGGTGCGGGGTATTCGCCAAATCGGATATCCAGGCGCTGCTGAATCAGGGCGCACAGAAAAACGATGTGGCCCTGAGCATCTTGAACGCCGTGGTGAGCCAGACCATTGCCGGCCTGGCCCAGGGGCGGGAGATCACCGGGAAGGTGGTCTATCTGGGCGGACCGTTGACCTTCCTTTCCCAGCTGCGGGCAGCCTTTGACCGGGAGCTGGGGGTCCAGGGCGTCTGTCCGGACAGCTCTCTCTACTTTGTGGCGGCAGGCGCTGCCCTGGGCCGGGAGGATCGGGAATTCGATCTGGAGGAGCTGACTCAGCGCATCCGCCGGTACAGCTCCAGCCATTCTTACCAGAGCAGCGAGCCGCTGTTTGACGATCCGGCGCAGTACGAGGCCTTCCAGGCTCGCCACGCCCAAGACACGGTGTCCACCGATGGGCACTTGGACGAGACCCGGCAGGCATATCTGGGTGTGGACGCCGGTTCCACCACCGTCAAGGCGGTGGTCATCAATCCCGCCGAGGAGATCGTTTTCTCCCGGTATCTGCCCAATTCCGGCAACCCGGTGCCCCTGGTGCGGGAGTTTCTCCGGGACGTGTACCGGCAGTTCCCGGGGATCCGTCTGGTCAGCGGCGCCTCCACTGGCTATGGCGAAGAGATCATCAAGAACGCCTTTGGGTTGGAGATCGGTGTGGTGGAGACCATCGCCCACTTCACCGCCGCCAAGAAATTCCGGCCCCAGGTGGATTTTATCATCGACATTGGCGGCCAGGACATCAAGTGCTTTAAGATCAAGAACGGAGCTATTGACAACATCTTCCTGAACGAGGCCTGCTCCTCGGGATGCGGCTCCTTTTTGCAGACCTTTGCCGGGGCGCTGGGGTATGAGATGCAGGACTTTGCCCGGTGCGGGTTGTTTGCAGACCATCCGGTGGATCTGGGTTCCCGGTGCACGGTGTTTATGAACTCATCCGTGAAGCAGGCCCAAAAAGATGGCGCCTCCATTGAGAACATTTCTGCAGGCCTGTCCATGAGCGTGGTGAAAAATGCGCTGTACAAGGTCATCCGCGTCACCGACGCCCGGACCCTGGGCGACCACATCGTGGTGCAGGGTGGGACATTCCTCAACGATGCCGTGCTCCGTGCCTTTGAAAAGGAGATCGGCAAGGATGTGACCCGGCCGTCTATCTCCGGGCTGATGGGCGCTTACGGGGCGGCGTTGTACGCAAAGGCCCATACCGCCGGAAAGAGCAAGATCCTGGGGCCGGAGGAACTGGAGAGCTTTACCCACGATGTGCGCACGGTGACCTGCAACGGCTGCCAAAACCACTGCCGCCTGACGGTGAACACCTTTTCCGGCGGGGCTCGGTATATTGCCGGGAATCGCTGCGACAAGCCCCTGCAGAAGCACAGCCCCACCGCTGCGTACAACCTGTATGAGTACAAAAAACAGCTGCTGGCATCGTATCAGCCCGGCGAGAACCGGCGGGGCGTCATCGGCATTCCCATGGGACTCAATCTCTTTGAGCTGTACCCCTTCTGGCATACATTTTTCACCCATCTGGGGTTCCGGGTCATCCCGTCGCCCCCCTCCGACCGAAAACTCTACTTAAAGGGCCAGCACACCATCCCTTCGGACACCGTGTGCTATCCGGCCAAGCTGCTCCATGGGCACATCGAGGCCCTGCTGGAACAAAAACCCGACGCCATTTTCTATCCCTGCATGAGCTACAACGTGGATGAACACATGGGCGATAACCACTACAACTGCCCGGTGGTGGCCTATTATCCCGAGGTACTGGACGCCAACATAACCGCCCTGCAGGACGCAAAGTTCATCTATGACTACGTGGGTCTGCATCGTCCCCACGATTTTCCGGGAAAGATCCAGGCCATCCTGGCCAAATATTTCGATCCCATCCCGTTGGGCGAAGTGAAAGCCGCCGCCCGGGCCGCCTATCAAGAATATGAGGCCCATATGGGCCGGATCCGGGCAAAGGGGCAGGAATATCTGGACTACGCCCGGGCAAATGACCTCCCGGTGATCGTGCTGTCCGGACGGCCTTATCACCTGGACAACGAGATCAACCACGGCATCGATAAGCTCATCTGCGAGTGCGGCGCCGTGGTGGTCACCGAGGATGCAGTGAACACCCTGGTGGGCAAAAAGTTCCCCACCACGGTCCTCAACCAGTGGACGTACCATGCCCGGCTGTACGCGGCAGCCAAGTTTGTCCGGGACAGCGGCGACAAGCGGATCAACCTGGTGCAGCTGGTGTCCTTCGGCTGCGGCGTGGACGCCATCACCGGGGACGAGGTCCGATCGATCCTGGAGGCAGGCGGACGCATCTACACCCAGATCAAGATCGACGAGATCGCCAACCTGGGGGCGGTGCGCATTCGGATGCGCAGTTTGTTTGCCGCGCTGGGCCTGGGCAACTGAGAGGAGGAGAGCATCTTGGCGGACAACAACGCCCGGGTGGAATTCACCCGGGAAATGAAGAAGGACTATACCATCATCACCCCGAACATGGCGCCCATCCATTTCGAGCTGATCAAAAACGTACTGGAGAGCTTTGGCTATCGGATCGACCTGCTGCGCACCACCGGGCGGGAGATCGTGGACGAGGGCCTCAAGTACGTGCACAACGACACCTGCTATCCGGCGCTGCTGTCCATCGGTCAGCTGATGCACGCCCTGCACAGCGGCAAGTATGACCTACACAAGGTGGCCCTGATCATGACCCAGACCGGCGGCGGCTGCCGGGCGTCCAACTACATCCACCTGCTGCGGAAGGCCCTGAAAAAGGACGGCTTGGACTACATACCGGTCATTTCCCTGAATCTTTCCGGCCTGGAGAGCAATTCCGGCTTCAAGCTGACGCTGCCCATGCTGCGCCGGGCCATCGCGGCCCTGACCTATGGGGATCTGCTGATGCTGCTCAAAAACCAGACCAAGCCCTATGAGACGACGCCCGGGCAGTCAGATGCCCTGGTCCAGCAGTGGATCGAACAGCTCACGGGGCTTTTCGAGCAGGGGAAAGCCTTCACCCAGCGGGAGGTCCGGGAGCATTTTGATCGGATCACGGCTTCCTTTGCGGCCATTCCCGTGGAGAAGACACCCAAATCGAAGGTCGGCGTGGTGGGCGAGATCTATGTGAAATATTCGCCGCTGGCCAACAACGGCCTGGAGGATTTTCTGTTTTCCCAGGGCTGCGAGACCATGGTGCCGGGCATCCTGGGCTTTATGATCTTCAAAGTGGACAACCGTCTGGAGGACATCCGGCTGTATGGCGGCAATCCCGCCAAAAAACAGCTGTGCGAGCTGCTCAAGTGGTATTTCACCAAGTTCGAGACGGATCTGATCGCCTCGGTGCAGAAATATCCCCAGTTCACGGCCCCTGCGCCCTATTCCCACCTCAAGGAGCTGGCTGGGAAGGTCATCGGCTACGGGTGTAAAATGGGCGAGGGGTGGCTGCTCACGGCCGAGATGATGGAACTCATCGAAAGCGGTTACCGGAACGTGGTGTGCACCCAGCCCTTTGGCTGCCTGCCCAACCACATCGTGGGCAAGGGGATGATCCGCAAGGTGCGGACGGTGTACCCCCAGGCCAACATCGTGCCCATCGACTACGACCCCAGCGCCACGCAGGTGAACCAGGAAAACCGCATCAAGCTGATGCTGGCGGTGGCCGCGGGGGGTTGAGGGCATGGGGACGCTCAACAGAGACAAACTGGGCCGCCGCATCGCGGTGATGCTGGCTGCGGTGGTGATTATGGGCGTCGGCGTGGGGCTGTTTGTGCGGGGCGCCATGGGGGCAGATCCGTTTTCCACGCTGAACCTGGGCATTTCCGGGAAGATCGGCTGGAGCTTTGGCGCCTGGCAGGTGCTGCTGAATGGCGTCCTGCTGGTGGGGATCTTCTTTGCCGACCGGTCCATGCTGGGGCTGGGCACGCTGGGCAATATGATCCTGGTGGGGTTTTCTGCCGACCTGTTCGGTTGGGTGGCGGGTCCCTGGTTCCCGGCGCATCCGAGTATCCCCCTGCGCCTGCTGCTGACCCTGCTGGGCGTGGCCTGTCAGCTGGTGGGCTGCTCGTTCTATGTGACTTCCGACCTGGGCATGGCCCCCTACGACTGCATTTCTTACCTGATCCCCAAGCGCACGAAGATCCCTTTTCGGTGGTGGCGCATTTTTCTGGATGTGTTCTGCGTGGCCGTGGGCTTTGCCTGCGGGGCTTCCGTGGGGATCGGCACACTGATCATGGCCTTTGGTACGGGGCCGCTGCTGCCCTTTCTCAACCGGTATCTGACCGGGCCGCTGCTGGGCGTGCAGGCTCCGGAGCATCGCATATAAGCAAACGAGAAGCGTCTCGGCAGGACCGGGACGCTTCATTTTGTTGCTTTGAAAAGGCTGTTTTTACGTACCGGCGGCGTTGAGCACCGATTCTGCCGTCTCGGCAGCAAACTGCTTGGTATACAGCTCGGCATAGTACCCGCCCAGCCGCATCAGCTCCTGGTGGGTGCCCCGCTCGATGATCTTCCCGCTGCGGACCACCAGGATCAGATCCGCCTGGCGGATGGTGGACAGCCGGTGGGCGATGAGGAAGCTGGTCCGCCCGGTGAGCAGGGTGGAGATCGCCTCCTGGATCAGGGACTCCGTATGGGTGTCGATGCTGCTGGTGGCCTCGTCCAGGACGAAGATCCGCGGATCGGCCAACACGGCTCGGGCAAAGGACACCAGCTGTTTTTCGCCGGTGGAAAGCTGTCCGCCGCCCTCGCCCACGTCGCTCTGATACCCGTTGTCCATGCGCTGGATGAAATCGTGAGCATTGACCAGCTTGGCAGCGGTGACGATCTCCTCTTCGGTGGCGTCCAGCCGCCCGTAGCGGATGTTTTCCTCCACCGAACCGGAGAACAGGTGGGGCGTTTGGAGCACATAACCGAGGTTGCTGTGCAGCCACAGCAGGCTGCGCTCCCGGTAATCCCGGCCGTCGATGAGGATGCGGCCGGAGGTGGGCTCAAAGAACCGGCAAGCCAGGTTCACCAGGGTGGATTTCCCCGCACCGGTCTCCCCCACGATGGCCACTGTGGTCCCGGCGGGCACATCCAGGTTGAAGTGTTCCAATACGTTTTCCGTGCCGTCAGGATAGCGGAACGTCACGTCTTCAAAGGTGATGTGGCCCACCAGCGGTTCCCAGTTTTCCTTTTTGGGCACCAGAGAGGTGCCGTATTTGGCCTCTACCTCCGGAGTATCTGCCACCTGAGGCTCCAGCTCCATCAGAGCGGTGATCCGCTCGACATTGGCTTGGGTGGCGATGAAATTGGAAATGGTCCGGGCCAGCGTCTGCACCGGGTCGGCAATGACCAGGGCAAAGTTCACAAATACCGTCAGATCGCCGATGGATAAGCGGCCGCCTAGGGTCATGTTCCCGCCTCCGGTGATGACGAATGCCACCGCCAGGGAGGTCAGGAACCCGATGATGGGGACATAGACCGCATTGAGCATCACCGCGTGCACGGACCGGGAGCGCATCCGCTCGGTGACCTGGGCAAACGCTGCGGCGTTTTTGTCCTCAATGACCAGTGTTTTGGACGTTTTTGCGCCGGAAATGCCCTCGTTGTAGTGGCGGGTCAGCTCGGCGTTGACGCGCCGGACCTCCCGGTTGACGGTCAGCATCTTTTTCTGGAAATACAGGGTCACCAGGGCAATGGCCGGCACGGTGACCAGGATGAGCAGTGCCAGCTTCCAGTTGAGGATCAGCATCACGCCCATGCAGCCCACCACATAGGCGCCGCTCCAGAACATGTCCACCAGGCTCCAGGCAAAGGTCTCGCCGATCTTCCCGGTGTCGCTCATCACCCGGGCCATGATCGTGCCCACCGGCGTCTGGTTGTAGTAGGAAAAGCTCAGGGTCTGCAAATGGGTGAACAGGGTCTTTTTCAGATCCCGGCCCAGATACATCTCCACCCGCAGGGCGATCCGGCCGAAGACCAGCGTACAGGAGGCCTGCACCAGCACCACCAGCAGATACAGCGCGGCAAAGCCCCACACGCCCTGTGTGGTCCGGGGGGTGATGTAGTGGTCCACCGCATAGCCGGACAGCAGCGGATAGGTGATGTCCACGGCGGCGCTCATCAGCATGGCGATGAGCACCACCACCATATTTTTGGCATAGGGTTTTAAAAAGGGCAGCAGCTTGGCCCATACCCGCAGGGAGTGGAGCCGCTGCCGGTTCGTTTCAGTTTCATGCATCATAGGTCTGCGCCTCCAGCGCTTTCGTCCGCCGCGCCGCTTTGCATCTCGTAAATGCGCTTGTAGATGCCCTCCTGCTGGATCAGCTGCCGGTGGGTGCCCTGTTGGGCTACCCTGCCGTGGTCCAGTACGAGGATCTGGTCGGCATTCATCAGTGTGGCGATACGGTGGGCGATGAGGATCGTGGTGCCGTGGACGTTCTCCTGGATGGACTGCCGGATCTTCAGGTCCGTTTCCATGTCCACGGCAGACAGGGAATCGTCAAAAATCTTGATGGGCGTGTCCTGCATCAGCATCCGGGCGATGGCCACCCGCTGCTTCTGCCCGCCGGAAATGGTCACGCCCCGCTCGCCGATGGGCGTCTCATAGCCCTGAACGAAGTTCTCGATGGCGTCGTCGATCACCGCCAGCTTGGCATAGTGCCGGACGGTCTTCAGGTCGTCCCGGGCCGCGCCGTCGGCAATGCTCTCCCGAAACGTCTTGGAAAACAGGAAGGGCTCCTGCAGCACGATGCCGATGTTTTTGCGCAGGTGTTCCCGGCGGATCCGCCGGATGTCCACCCCGCCGATGGTGATGGCCCCCTGGCCTTCCGGCACGTCATACAGCCGGTCCAGCAGATACATCAGGGTGGATTTTCCGCTGCCGGTGGCGCCCAGAATGCCCAGCGTCGTCCCGGCCTTCACGGTGACGGACACATCCTGCAGCACGCCGGTCTCACTGTCGGGATAGCCGAAGCTCACGTGGTCGAACACGATGTCTCCGGTGAGATCCGGTTCCACCGCGTCGGGCGTATCCTGCTCCTCGGGGGCGTCCAGGATCTCGAACAACCGCGTGGTGGAGATGGAGGTCTTGCTCAGCTCGGACAGCAGCCGGCCCAGATTGCGCACCGGCCAAACCAGCATGGAATTGTAGGCGGTAAAGGCCAGGAATTCCCCGGCGGTGAGCTGATTTTTGCTCACCAGGTACACCCCGGCCACGATCACGGCCAGCACCTGGAACCCCGCCATAAAGTCGCCCAGGGACCAGTCTAGGCTCATGATGCCGCTCAGGCGCACCCAGCAGTCGGTGAACTCGTTGTTTTTCTTGTTGAAGAGATCGATCTCGTACCGCTCGCGGCCAAAAGCCCGCACCACCCGCACGCCGGTGAGGTTTTCCTGCACCAGCGCGGTCAGTGCGCCTTCGGTCTCATCCGCGACCTGGAACCGTTTCCCCACGATGATATAGAACACGATGGACAGGAGCAGCACCACCGGGATGAACGCTGTCACAAGCAGGGAGAGCTGCACGTTCATGGTGAACATGAGCACCAGGGAGACCACGATCAGCAGCACCGTGCGGATGACCTCCATCAGCTGTTCGCTGACAAAGGCCCGGATGAGCTCCACATCCTGGGTGCACCGCTGAATGATGTCGCCGGTCTTGTGGGTGTTGTGCCAGGCGTAGGGCAGCTTCTGGATATGGGCGAACAGGGTGTCCCGAATGCGGGCCACCGTGCCCTCGCAGGAGCGGGCCAGGTTCATTCTGGAAGCATAGTTGGCTGCTCCGGAGATCACCGCAAACAGCAGGGCCGCCGCAGCGCAGAGCACGATGTGCTGGCGCAGGGCTTCCCGGCCGCCGATGAACTGGATGAAGTCCACCATCGGCCCGGGCAGATTGAAGGGCACGTCCCCGATCACGGAATCCACCGTGACCCGGATGACCTGGGGCGTCATGTAGTTGGCCACCACGCCCACCACCACGGTCACCAGAGCCAGCACGAACCGCAGGCGAAAGCCCTTGGTAAAGGGATAGAACCGCAGGATACTGACCTTTTTTGTTTTTGCTTTGTCGTTCATAGACACCTCAATTGTCAAAACCACTGTCTGTCGGCGCAAAAAAACGACGGCGAACCGATCGCGGTCCGCCGTCGTTCCGAAACGCTTTCACAGACAGACCAAACGACCGCCGGACACGTCCGGGTAACGGCCGGGCGCACTTCGGCGTCTGCTGTGCACGGGTTTCACGGTCCCGTGCAGAATGACGGTACCTACATGGTACCATGGGTGGGCGGAAATGTCAAGAGCTGGGCGGATGTTTTCCTCTTCCAGGCTGTAGTGCTACAATACATATTGGACAAGGGAGCTGGGAAGTTCACAAAAAAGAGAAGAAGGAACCGGCCAAAT
>CANRPD010000028.1 GCA_947632385.1 uncultured Clostridia bacterium
CGATTTGGCCGGTTCCTTCTTCTCTTTTTTGTGAACTTCCCAGCTCCCTTGTCCAATATGTATTGTAGCACTACAGTGAATCGCCGGTCTGAACGTCCCCTTTCGTTGACTTTACGTCCGCATTCTGGTATGATAAGTTGTCACGAGGGCTATAAAGCCTGCACATTGAAGTTTTTAGTGAAATCGAGGGAATCCATGGATCTGGCTCACATCACGCCCTGCGGCGGCAACTGCACGCCCTGTAAAAAATGGATCTCCGGCTTCTGCCGCGGGTGTATCCCAGAGAGAGGACGAGTCCCGGAATGGAAAGAATCTGGAGGTTGTCCCATCTTTCTCTGTGCGCAACAGCACGCAGCACCGCTTTGCGGTCTCTGTCCGGACTTCCCCTGTGCAAAGCTCCCGAAGATCGCGTTCTGGGAACCGGACATCATCCAAAAACAGGAAGAATTGGCCAGAGCTTTTCGATCGGCGGAGAGGATGCGGGCAGCAGCGGTCCAAATCGTCTCAGTCGCCGAGCGGCCGGAACTTCTCCCCCACGCCGCACAATGGTTCCATGAAAAGTGGGGGATCCCCGAGGACACTTACCGGAAGAGCATGGAAGAAAGTTTGCTGAACGGCCATCCGATCCCTCAGTGGTATATTGCGCTCAAGGATGAACAAATCATCGGCGGACTGGGCGTCATCGAAAACGATTTTCACGACCGGCCCGATCTTGCCCCCAACATCTGCGCGGTGTTCGTAGAGGAATCCCACCGACGGCAGGGGATCGCCGGGGCGCTGCTGGAGCGTGCGTGCCGGGACATGACGGACATGGGCATCCACACCCTGTACCTGCTCACCGACCACACCGGGTTTTACGAGCGGTACGGATGGAAATTCTACTGCATGGCACACGGTGATGGTGAAGACCATCTGTCCAGACTATACCGAAAGATCACGCCGCCTTAAATTTATGTAAACTGTTCTTTTCAATTTTATTTGAATTTTCAGACTTTCACATATATATTATGGAAACAAGGAGTGGACTACTTTGGCAACAATCGATGAAGAAATCCGGCGCCGGAGGACCTTTGCGATCATCTCCCACCCTGACGCAGGCAAAACCACGTTGACCGAAAAATTTCTCCTTTACGGTGGTGCCATCGCCTTAGCAGGAATGGTCAAGGGAAAGCGAAATTCCCGCCACGCCGTGTCGGACTGGATGGAGATCGAAAAACAGCGCGGCATTTCGGTCACCTCATCCGTGATGCAGTTTGAATATGACGGATGCTGCATCAACATTTTGGATACCCCCGGACACCAGGACTTTTCGGAGGATACCTACCGCACACTGATGGCGGCAGACTCTGCTGTGATGGTCATCGACGCATCCAAAGGCGTGGAAGCACAGACCCGGAAGCTCTTTAAAGTCTGTGTACTGCGGGATATCCCCATCTTTACCTTTATCAACAAAATGGACCGAGATTCCCGAAGCCCCTACGACCTGTTGGACGAGATCGAAAAAGAACTGGGGATCGGGACCTACCCCATGAACTGGCCTATTGGGTCTGGACGGGACTTCAAGGGCGTCTATGACCGCGGCAGCGACCAAGTGCTGGTCTTCACACCGGAAGAGGAAAGCGCCGGCCGCCGCGCTGTGGCCGAAACAGAGTATGCCCTGGGAGACCCCGCTCTCAAAGAATGGGTCGGCGAATATCTCTATTCCACATTGACAGACGACGTGGAACTGTTGGATGGAGCAGGCTATGAATTCGACGCGGAAAAGGTGCGCCATGGGAAGCTGTCCCCTGTGTTTTTCGGCTCTGCCCTGACCAATTTCGGTGTGGAACCGTTCCTAAAAGATTTTCTACGGTTGACTCCGCCCCCGCTGGCCAGAAAGACCGGGACGGGCATCGTCGATCCCTTCGATAAGGACTTTTCTGCCTTTGTCTTTAAAATCCAGGCAAACATGAACAAGGCCCACCGGGATCGCATCGCATTTATGCGCATTTGCAGCGGCAAATTCGAAAAGAATGCCGAGGTGGAACATGTACAGGGCGGACGCCGTATCCGCCTGTCACAGCCCCAGCAGCTCATGGCACAAAATCGGGAGATCATCGAAGAAGCCTACGCCGGGGATATCATTGGGGTATTTGATCCGGGCATCTTCTCCATCGGAGACACGGTGTGTGCGCCGGGTAAAGGGATCCTGTTCGAGGGGATCCCGACCTTTGCGCCGGAATTGTTCAGCCGGGTACGGCAAAAAGACACCATGAAGCGCAAACAGTTTGTCAAGGGTGTAACACAGATCGCACAGGAAGGTGCTATCCAGATTTTTCAGGAGATTGATTCCGGTATGGAAGAGATCATCGTAGGCGTTGTGGGTTCTTTGCAATTCGACGTGTTCCAGTACCGTATGGAAAACGAATACAATGTCGAAGTTTCCATGCAGACACTGCCCTACTCCTTCATCCGTTGGATCGACAATGAGGAGATCGAGTTGAAAAAACTCAATTTGACCACCGATACCCGAAAAGTCCAGGATATGCGCGGCAGGTATCTGTTGCTTTTCTCCAACCAGTGGAGCATTGACTGGGCCCTGGAGCACAATCAAGGCCTTTTGCTCTCCGAGTTTGGAAAAGCCTGAATAACGAGGAGAAACCCGGATATGAAGATCACTTTGCGTACCGTCCACTGCGACGATGCACCTTTTTTGACCAGGCTGATGAACGAGAAGGTGAACCGGACAGCCTTAAACGAGTGTCCCACACGATTGGAAGACTGGCAGGAGGCCATTACCGCCTGGTCAAAGGATCCCGATGAGGAGGATTATATCGTTCTCTTGGAAGAGGAACCGGTCGGCTGGGCTGGCGTGAACGAGCTGTCTGGGGAAATTCCGTACCTCAAAATGTTTGTGTTGCTCCCGGAACAGCAGCATCATGGCATCGGTCCGCAGGCACTGGGCAAGCTGCTTGCCAATCTTCGAGCAGAAGGCTTTCCCGGTATCAGGCTCTTTACCAATTTGCAGAACAAAGCCGCCCGCAGGTGCTATGAAAAATGTGGATTTGTTCAGACGGATACCTTTGTGGATCAAATGTCTGACGGGAGTTTGCAGGAGCGTTGCAGGATGGAAATGATGTTTTAATTCTCTTCCCGTCTCCCAATGAGGCCTGCTCGTCAAATGGAGGAGGTGCTGTATGGAAAAAAGTGAGAGCAATCAAAGGTTTTGGCCCCTGCTCATTGTTTTGACCCTTTGTTTTATTTGGGGGAATTCCCTGCTCCCCGCCAGCATCTCCGGTGCGATCAGTCAATGGGTGAAAACATTGGTGAACCAACTGTTGTGGTTTTGGAAAGACGGTTCTCTCATGAGTGGAGATGGCCTTTTGCGTAAAATCGCCCATGCATCTGAATTTGCTCTGCTGGGTGCCGAACTGACCTGTTGGCGCGTCAAGGGGACCGCCAGAATCCCGGAAGTATTGCTGTCTGGTCTTTTGGCGGCTCTCACGGATGAGACCATCCAGCTCTTCGTGGCAGGACGCAGCGGTCAGATCCGAGATGTGTGGATCGACCTCTTGGGCGTGCTCATCGGCTGTCTGTTTGTGCTTGTATTTCGACATCTCCGCAGGAAAAAGGCTGCCAAATCCACATCATATCCTCAAAAAGAGACGAAAAGGAGGACATCATGATCCAAATCAGAGAAATCGATCCGCTTCATGCCGCCGATATCAACCTCCCGAACGAACCTTTTCGTCTGTTTGGCAGATTGGTGGTTTCCTACACAGACGGGCAATGGCGCTACGAGACTCACGATTTTCCAGAAGATCAAATCATTGAAATGACTTTCCCGGACGAACCGTACTGTTATGATGCCATGGCGGACAGCCGATTTTTGGGAGCGTACGATGGGGAAAAATGCATCGGGTTGGCTGTCTTGCAGCCGGGCTTTTTCAGGTACATGTATCTCTACGACTTAAAAGTCAATCAGGCGTATCGGGGACAACATATCGGTCAAACGCTGCTCCAAAAAGCCAAAGAAATAGCTGTTTCACAGGGTTACTGCGGTATCTACACGCAATGTCAGGACAACAATCTCGGGGCTTTCCTGTTTTATTTGCGTTCTGGCTTCCACATTGGTGGGCTTGATACCAATGTGTATCGTCACACAGCTCAGGAAGGGAAATCCGATATCCTGTTCTATTGTGAGGCCCTTTAAAGCTGAAAAGAGGGAGTCAGCCCTCCGAACTTTTCCATTGTTGGGCACTTAACGTTGAAGCCGATCCAAGAAATCCACCCCTTGATAGACCCAAAGAGCAGAAAAGGACGGACAGCCTAGCTGTCCGTCCTCCTTATTTCAATCCGCTTCATTAAGACCTTTCACAGAGGGAGAAAGAGAATGGTCTACTAGCATTCAGTGTTACAGAATGATCTCACCGTCTACGGTGCCGGGCAGGCCCGCAGCGTTGGCCTCATCGGTATCCACATGCATGGCAAGGGCATAACTGGGGCTGACACGGCAGACCACATCGCCGAAGATCAGCGCACGACCATTGTAGTCGACCTTCACACTGACATCCTGCTTATCCACCACGCCGGCCTTCTCGGCCTCCTCGGGAGTGAAATGGATGTGGCGTTTGGCAGCGATCACGCCTTTCTCTAAAGTGACTTCTCCAGCCGGACCCTTCAGCACGCAGCCCGGCGTCCCTTCCAGGTCGCCAGATTCGCGGATCGGCACTGTGATCCCCAGCTTGCGGGCATCCGTCAGAGAGATCTCCACCTGGGTCTCTTTCCGCGTGGGCCCGAGGATGGACATGCTCATAGAGCCCTTGGGCCCAACGACCTCAACCTTCTCCACACAGGCATACTGCCCGGGCTGAGAAAGATCTTTCTTGTTCGTCAATGTTGCACCGGCCCCAAACAGGGTCTCCAAGTCTTTCTCACAGACATGGACATGATGCGCGGAAGTTTCAACCATAACTTTCATCACGATAGCCTCCTTTTGATTTGCACATTCCTGCTTCCCTATTGTACTACGGCTTTGGGAAAATTTCAACCGTAATTTGCCTTTCTTTCCGGGATGTGGTAAGATAAAGCCAGACAAGCTTATAGAAAAGAGGGACTGCCATGATCAACGATTGGAACAAGCTGCGGGAAGTCTGCTCGCAGTGTCGCCAGTGCGGGCTGTGCGAGACCCGTCATAACGTAGTCTTCGGTGTAGGGCCCACCGATGCCAAAGTGATGTTTGTGGGGGAAGGCCCTGGCGAAAACGAGGACTTGCAGGGAGAACCTTTTGTAGGCAGAGGCGGCCAGCTGCTGGACAAATACCTGGCGGCGGTCGATCTCGATCGCCACACAAACATCTACATTGCCAATATCGTCAAATGCAGGCCACCGAAGAACCGCGACCCGCTGCCTGAGGAGCAGGAAGCCTGTATCGGCTGGCTGCGCAATCAATTTGCCCTCCTGCGCCCCAAGATCCTTGTTTGCCTGGGCCGTGTCGCCGCCATGAAGCTCATTCGCCCCGATTTCAAAATCACCCGGGAACACGGCATCTTTTTTGAGAAAAACGGCGTTCTGATGATGGCGACGCTCCATCCGGCTGCTTTGCTGCGCAACCCCAATCAAAAACCGGATGCTTTCCAAGACTATTTAACGTTACGGGAAAAGATCGACGAACTGGGACTCTGTTGAGTATCTCTAGAACACCCTCTTCTCACCGTGACTGCCTTTTGGGCTCTGATCGACGTATTTCGGTCACGGGAAAAAGCATTTTTCACGGCTGCTCTTCCCTTTTCTTCTTTCGGCTGTAGTGCAGCTGATCGCCCACCACCAGCAGCGCACCAGCCATCACGACCAAGTAGTAGGTAAAAAAGCGCCAGACCATCACCGCCGCGTACAAGTCATCGCGAACAAAATAGTCCTGGAAAAAAGCGGAGAAACCGATCTCCTGGGCTCCAGACGCACCGGGCATCGGCATAAAGGAGACCGAAACCTGCAACAGGCTCTGCACTGCCAAGACTTCCAAATAATTGACCGTGTGATATCCAAATGCCAAAAACACAAAATAGATGACACTCATCTGCAGAATAAACTGTGGTACCGACAACAGGATCCCCAGTACCAAGTTGCCTTTTTTCTGATGGAAATTGTCGGTATAGCTCCCAAAGTCAGCTTCAAATCGATCGACCGCGTCGGTCAGGTGAAACCGCTCCAAAAATCTGAGCTTACGCACCAGCCATTTGGCCATGCGGCAAAGCGTACGGAGGACCGGCTTGATGAATAAACACGGGAAAAAAACAATTGATCCACCATTGATCACCAGCCCAACCACAATAAATGGGATCAACGCGGGATGTTCCGCGTACAGTCTGGGGTACATACCCACAAAAGAAACCAGAGCGGTGGCGAAAAAAGCACACTGAAAGCAGACAAATTTCATAAAGAGAACGGCTGTAGAGGTGCCCACCGGGACCTTTTCCCGCCGCAGATAGGCAGCCTGCATCGGTTGGCCGCCTGTCGCGCTGGGCGTGATATAGGAATAATAGACGCCCAGCAAAGCGATCTTCAGGCAAGTGCCAAAGGACAGATGGACCCCTTGGCTGCTCATCAATAATCTAGTAATGCCGCCCTCAAAAAAGAAATAGGCGACGGTCACCAGAACGGAAACAAACAAAAAGCCCGGCACCAAATGAGAAAAGGTGCGGAAAACATTGCCGAACTCCCGATTGAACACTCCGAAAAGCACCACAGCTACCACGGTCGCCAAAATATACAGCAATGCCCATGGGATTTTTCGTTTTTTCTGCTGGGGCTTGTCCTCCATAGAGATCACCTCGGGAGTATAATGCAGACTCATTGAAAAGCATGTTCATTCTACCACATCCTGTGATAGAATGTCAAGAAATTGTGACCTCAAAGACGCGATGTTTAGTTATTATTGATTGGAGGAAGGAAAAATGCCGTTTGAAAACATCCCGCAGCCGGATCTTTTGTCCGTCTCCCCAACTCTTCGCTTGCGCCGATGGCGACCGGAGGACAAAGCAGACATGGAACGGGCGCTTCAATGGTATCAAGACCCTGAATTGGTGTATTTCGTGGACGGTCCTGACGCTAAACCCTATTCCTCCGTTGTAAAGATGTACGAGTACCTGGATCAAAAAGGCGAGGAATACTGGATCGAAGAACTGGAAAACGGTGAATTTGTCCCCATCGGCGATGTGACCCTTTGTCGTGAGGATCTGCCCATCGTCCTGGGGCCGAAAGAAAAATGGGGACAGGGCTGTGGTCGGCAGGTGGTGCAGACTTTGATCCACCGTGCCGAGGCACTGGGTTTTGACCATTTGGGCGTGGAAGAGATCTATCATTACAACATTCGCTCCAAGCGCATGTTTGAGAGCCTGGGCTTTCAAGTGGTCGAACAAACGGATGCGGGATGCCGGTACCGGCTGGATTTAATATGCTGAACAGAGAAGGCCGCTTTTACGCGGTCTTCTCTTCTATCCAAAGCATTTGACTGTAAATATAGCCAGACACAATGCGGCAAAATCCCCTGTCAAGGCAGCAGGGATGGTATACCGCAAATGCCGATAGCCGCATGCCCCAAAATAGACGGCCACAGCATAAAAGGTCGTCTCTGTTGAGGAGGCCAATACCGAGGCAATGCGGCCTGTTTCGCTATCCGGCCCGAACTGCTGGAGCAGCGAGAGCGTATAAGCCGACGCTCCACTTCCGGAGATCGGTCTCAACAGAGCCAGTGGCAATATTTCCGAGGAAATACCCAGAGCTTGTGCGACAGGAGCAGCCAAGTGACAAACGGCATCTAAAAGACCGGAACTCCGCAGCAGGGTCACACCGACGATCAGTCCGACCAGCGTGGGCAGCAGTCGCACGGAGGTAGACACCCCTTCCTTTGCCCCTTCTACAAACGCGTCAAATACATTGACCCCCTTAAGATACCCAAACAGGACGATCAGACCCACGATCAGAGGCATTGCTGCCGCACCTGCCTGAGCCATGGAAGTGCCCCCTTTTCAAGAATTTGCGATTCGTTTTTCTCTCTGTTCAACCAGTTTACATACGGTCACACAGCAAAGCAAAGCCCCTGCAGACGCTATCCAGATATGAGGAAGGATCGCAAAGGGCTCCGCACTGCCGCAGGAAGCCCTCATGGTCGCCATGTTGACTGGCAAAAGCTGGATGGACGCGGTATTGAGGACCACAAACAGAATCATTCCTCGGCTTGGAACATCGCTGGGATTTTTCTCACTCATTGCCCGCATCGCCGAAAGGCCCAAGGGCGTTGCCGCATTGCCCAGGCCCAATAGATTGGCGGAGAGATTCATACAGATCTTTCCCTGAATCTCCAGATCCTCCCGATATTCTGGGAACAGTCTGCCGATCAACGGGGAAAGGACTTGAGCCATTCTCTCGGTCAAGCCGCTCTTTTCAGCGATTTTTAGAAAGCCCAACCAGGCACAGAGACTGCCCAGCATGGAAACAGTCAGCTCTACTGCTGTGGAGGAACCGTCCAACAGGGCTGTGGACAAATTGCCGATCTCACCGGAAACCAGCGCATAGAGGACACTGGCTACGATCATTCCAAACCACAGAGCGTTGAGCATAGTTGCACCTCTTTATCCCTTGACTTTTCCAGCCAAACGGGGTATTTTTAATAAAGACATCCATAAGGAGAAAGGATCGAGATCGATGCTGTTTGGTGAAAAAATTCTGAACTACTGGGACGACATTCTGACTGACTTGGCAAAGCTGGTGGCAGTACCCTCCGTAGCACAGCCAGAACCTGGAGCGCATCCTTTTGGAGACGCCTGTGCGCAGGCGTTGGATACCGTATTGGAGATGGCAAAAGGATACGGTTTGGAAACCAAATATGTGGATTACTATGCAGGACATGCCGAGTACGGACATGGAGAAGAAAACGCCGTCGTCATGGCTCATGTAGATGTCGTTCCTGCTGGGGAAGGCTGGTCCACCGATCCCTATGCCCTGACGATCCGAAACGGGTGGGCTTTGGGACGCGGTGTCGCTGATGACAAAGGCGCAGCGATCGTGGCACTCCACTGTCTACGGGCTTTGAAGGATGCACAAGTGCCGGCTAAGCGCAAGCTGCGGGTCATCTTCGGCTGTGGAGAAGAGATTGGCATGGCAGATATTCCGCACTATTTCACCCAGGAGCAGCTCCCGGACATGGGGTTCACACCCGATTCCAGCTATGGGATCTGTCACTGTGAAAAAGGGATCATCAATCTTCGAGTAGAGGGAGCAAACGATTCTTCTCTGATCAAGCATTTTTCCGCTGGAACGGTATCCAATGCGGTGCCTGCCAAGGCGCTGTGCGAGATCGTCTGTTCCCGTGAAGAGTTGACTGCACTGCAAAAAGCCGCAGAGGATTCCGAACTCTCATATACGATCACTCCCACGGGCGAAGGCGCATCCATTCTCGCTTCGGGTAAAGCCGCCCATGCTGCTTTCCCGGAAGGCGGGAGAAACGCCGCTGCCTACCTGGTCAAATTGTTATCTGAGACCTTTGGCGCCCAACGGCTCGGCAGCTTTTTCAGTTTTGTCTCTGAAAAGATCGGTCTGGCCACCGATGGTTCCACCATCGGAGTACAGTGCGCGGATGAGCCCAGCGGTCCCCTAACCTTCAACCTGGGTCTGCTTCATGCAGACGAATCGACCTGCAGCCTGACCGTAGACATTCGCTATCCGGCCACCTGCCACGGTTCGGACATTTCTAAAATCATTCAGTCGGCTGCCGAGGGTTCTGGCCTCTCCTATTCCCTGCTTTCCGATCTAGAACCTCTGTATCTGCCCCGCGAAAGCAAGCTCATCGCCCTGCTTTCCGGTGCATATCAAGATGTGACCGGCGAACCGTGCAGCATTTTCTCCATGGGCGGCGGGACCTATGCCCGGCAGATGCATGGGCGGGGCGTTGCCTTCGGTCCAGGCTTTCCTGGGGAAGAAGCCACTCATGAACACGACGCGGACGAGCGTATCGACTTGGAAAAGTTCAAGGTCCATGCACAGATCTGCCTGGAAGCCATGTACCGGATGCTCACCGCGGAGTCTGAGTGACCTTGAGATGGACGTGGAACGCAATTCTGTACGGATTGATATACTTTGCCTCTGTCTATTTACTATTTTCCTCGCCGCGCAGATATGCCCGGCCAAGACGTAGTTTGATCTTTTTTGGGACTGTATGATCCTTGGTTCATACGGGAAATGAACCTGAATCCTCCCTTTGGCGCCTGTCCTGATCTAGGTCCGCCTGCCGCAAAGGAAAAACTGTGGACCAGAGCGGGACGAAAAAAAGTCAAAAAAAAATGAAAAAAAGGGTTGCAAAACCCACCCGGGTGTGCTATGATATCAAGGCGCTGAAAAATAGGTTCAGCGATCCTGGGGGTATAGCTCAGCTGGGAGAGCGCTTGAATGGCATTCAAGAGGTCAGCGGTTCGATCCCGCTTATCTCCACCAAGCCAAAAAGAACTGGCGGGAAATCATTGATTTCCCGCCAGTTCTTTGTTTATAGCATATCCTGCGGCCAGAACACTGAGCTTTCTGGCCGCACTTGCAATGTTTATGATATTGTTCTCAGCCCTACATCTGAACCCATTTGCGGATCCCGGCTTGGATCGACCCGGTTCATATCCGGCGCACACAATTTTCCAGCAACGTGTGGACTTCAGCTTCAGTCACCAGACCGAGAGCATGCTCCAGGATCCGCCGACCCTCTTCTTTTGTCCACAGTGAGATGGACCCCCGCGCAGCCAGCAAAGACATTGGCTGTACACTGAAGCAGTCTAATCCCAAGCCCAACAGCAGCGGTACAAATAAAGGGTCTGCGGGAGCTTGTCCGCAAAGACAGACGGGTTTGCCTGCTTCTTGCACACGCCGTACCACCCATTTCAACAGTCGAAGCAGTGCGGGATCATAGTAAGAATAGAGATGCGCCACACGGGCATTGTCCCGATCCACAGCCAGGGTATACTGGGTCAGGTCGTTGGTCCCGATGGAGAAAAAGTCCACTTCTTGGGCGAACCGGTCCACTGTCAGCGCTGCCGCAACCGTCTCGATCATCACACCCAGGGGAAGTCCCGCACGGAAGGGCTCTCCCCGCTCTTCCAACTCTGCCTGACACTCTTCGACCAACCGTTTAAATCCGCGAACCTCGTCCAAGCCCGTGACCAAGGGCAAAAGGATCCGTACATCACCGTAAGCACCTGCACGAAGCAGGGCACGGATCTGCACCTTGGAAATATCCGGGTACGCCAAGCTCAGCCGCACTGCTCTGCAGCCTAGGACTGGGTTTTTCTCCCAATCCCAGGAAAGCCCGGGCATCCGCTTGTCGCCCCCTGCATCCAATGTGCGGATGACCACCGGGCCGCCTGCTTTTCGCTGGGCGAACCGCCGATAGACCTGAAATTGCTCTTCTTCCTTCGGAAGCGAAGGCCGATCCAGATAGAGAAATTCGGACCGCAGCAGACCAATGCCATCGCACCCATCCTCATCGGCCAAAAAGCCCTCACTTTCGCTGCCGACTGTGGCCATCAACTGCACGATATCGCCATCTGCTGTGCGTGCCTGTTTTCTGACAAAAGCCCGCAGAGATTCCCGGTTTTTTCGATATCTTTCCTGATATTCCTGCATGCGGGCCATTTCAGCGGTATCCGGCTCTAAGTACGCTTCCCCCTGGATCCCATCGACTACAAGCGTTTCTCCGTTCACCACCCAGGCCAGTGCATCGATCGCACCAACCACCGTGGGAATGCCCATAGCTCGCGCTAAAATAGCGCTATGGGACGCCCGGCCGCCCCGGCATAGGACGATACCTGCCACAATGGAGGGATCCAACGCGGTCATGGCAGACGGCGTCAAGTCGTCGGCCACCAGAATCGTATCCGGTTCCATGTTGGAAAAGTCCACCTCTGGCACCCCCAACAGCTGACGCAGGACCCCATCCCGCACGTCCCGAATATCAGACGCGCGCTCTCGGGTCAGCTCATTTTCGGCACGCAGGAACTGCCGTACAACGCTGCCACACACCTCATCCAACGCCGCCTCAGCGGACCGATAGGAAGCGATGCGGCCCTCCACCTGTCCCGCCAGATACGGATCCTTGATCATCTCCGCCTGGGCCAGCAGGATGGCAGCGCGCGTTTCCGCACCGACCGCCTTCAGCTGGGCCGCTTTCTCTTCCCGAAGCGTGCAAAAACGCTCCACAGCATTCCGATATCTGCGGTATTCGTCCTCCAGATCCCCTACATCCCGCTCCAAGGAATTGAGATTGACGGCACGGTATACCAAAGCATGGCCGATCCCGATCCCGGGTGATGCGGCGATCCCTCGGAGCAGCATTTTCATGACGAACACCTCCGTAACATGTTATTCCAGATGCGGCGATACGAACAGGGTCTTGTACTGTACATAGATCACCATCCCGGGCTTTGCTCCCTGGGGCTTCGATACGTTGCGGACCGGCGTATAGTCCACCGGGACCTGGCCGGAGCCTTTCGCCCGGCTGTAGGTGGCGGCCAATACGGCAGCCTCCTCCATCGCGGCTGGGGTAGGTACTTTTCCGTCGGTCAGCAAGACCGTGTGTGACCCGGGTATGTTCTTCGTGTGGAACCAAATGTCCTTGTTTCCAGCCAGTTTGAAAGTCAGCCGGTCATTCTGGCGGTTGTTGCGTCCCACCAGGACCGTAAAACCGTCCGCGGTCGTAAAACGCATGGGAGCGCTGACCGATGCCGGTTTCTGCCGCTTTTCTCTGGGTGTGCGAATGTATCCTTGCTCCCGAAGCTCCTCCCGGATCTCCAGCAGGTCCTGTTCCGTAGCGGCTCGGGTCAATGCATCCAGCACACTATCCAGGTATTCCAGATCTCGCCGGGCGATCTCGATCTGTTCGGTCAGCTTTTCCTCCGCGGTTTTTGCCTTTCGATATTCTTTATAGTATTTTTGCGCATTCTGTGTCGGGGTCAACGCCGGATCCAGCTGGATGCGCACCGGAGGATTCTCCGGCTCATAGAAGTTTTCCAGCTCCGCGTAGGGCATGCCCTTTTCCAACAGATGAAGATTGGCACTGAGCAGGTCTCCATACATGCGAAGCACATCTCGGTGGGCGCAGGTCTCCAGTTCCGCGGTTTGCGCGGCGATCTTTCTGGAAAGCCGCTCGGAATGGTTGGACAACAGCCGCAGCAGATCCTGCTCCCGGACCCGCATCCGTTCCCGCTGGTCTCGCTCCCGATAAAACACGTCCAGGAGTTGGGAGAAGGTCTCTGCTCCGTGGATCACCGCAGCCGAACCATACTGATGGATATCCGTAAAGGTGAAATCCAGAGGCTTTTTTTGCGGATCAACTGCAAAATGGGGCTCCCCTGTCCCCTCGTTCACCGTGTCCTGCAATCTTTGAAAAAAGAAACCAACCCGAAAAGCCTGCTCCTCCGTGAGCGTCTTGGCAGTGAGCTCCACGCCGCGACCCGCGTTAAAGGCCAACTCCCGGCAAACGATGGGCGAAACCCCCTGCAGCACTGCAAGCAGCGCCTTGGAAAGCTCCATATCGCCCGGCAAAGACCGCAGGGCCTGGAGGACCTCCACAGGAGACGTTTCCAACAGGTCTTGTTTGTTTTGAGACGGAGGCAGCCGATAGGTCACCCCCGGCAGGATCAACCGCTGGGAAGACATCTCCCCATCCACGCGCTTGAGCGCGTCAATGATCTTTCCATCCGGACCCGTGAGGATGACGTTGCTGTATTTTCCCATGATCTCCGCAGTCAAGGTGAGTGTGACGCGATCCCCCAGCTCGTCGGCCGTATCGATGTCAAAATGAAGCAGCCGCTCCAGCCCCGGCTGACGGATCGCGACCAGCTTTCCACCCTGCAGTTTTTTGCGAAACAGCATGCACAGCATCGGGGGTTGTTTTGGATTTTCCAAACTGACCTGTGTCAAGTGGACGCGGGCACTGTTGCCTCGCGCACTGAGCAACAATTTCTGAGCGCCCTCCCGCCCCCAAAAGGTGATCACCAGCTCGTCTCGGCTGGGCTGATGGACTTTATCGATCCGTGCGCCAATAAGAACGGGTTCCAGCTCTTTTTTGATATGGCGCAGAAAAGCGCCGTCCAATGCCATAGAAGGTTCATTCCTTTCTTCCGTCGGGGCTCAAGGAGCATCGAGACAAAAAGTCATCCCGGATCCCTTGCAGGGCCTGTTCCAGCTCTTCGACCGCATACCCGCTGCGTCCTCTCTGAGCCCCTTTCAGGCGGCCCAGCAGGTCCCTGACCACTTTTTCACCGTACAGCCGTTCCGCTTCTCCACGGGGCTCCAGACGCCCCAGATAAGGGTACAGCAGACCGGCTGGGGGAATCTCTCCCACAAATTGCACCGCCATGACCGAATACGGCCGACCTGAATCCAAAACCGCTTCTTCCCGCGTGATCCAAAAGCCTGCCCTCAGCAAGCCGCGGCGAAGGTCTTCCGCCGAACTCATTGGCTGGAGCACGAGATACTTTTGTGCATCCCGAAGCCAAGCCGTTGCCAAGACGATCTGCAAAATGGTCTCGCCGCCCATCCCGGCAATAACGATATCCTCCGCTTCCTCCGGCTGCACGTCCCGCAGACCATCGGTCTGGCGCAGCGTAAGCCGATCTCCCACACCGTAGCGCAAAGCATTTTTTCGTGCGGATCCCAGCGGTCCAGCCCGCAAATCCGTGGCCAGCGCACGGGGGACCGTTCCGGATTTCAGCAGCCAGATCGACAAGTAGGCGTGGTCCGCACCCACGTCACAAAGAGCTTTTCCAGGGCGGACCATCTTGGCACAGAGGGCCAGACGGGGATTCAGCTGAAAAAGCGGTCTGGCCATGGGCCACCTCTCCCACCGTTTTACTTTTGATGCAGATGCGCGTTGAGCTGTTCTGCCAGTGCATCCGGGTCTACGCCGTGAACGGCGCAGGCCTGTTCCAAGGTCTCTTCCCGAGATGCGGGGCAACCCAGACAGTGCATGCCCATCTCTATCAGATAATTGGCAAGAGTCCCGTCCAGGTCCAAAATGTCCCCGATCCGCGTGTCCCGACTGATTGGCTCCATGAAATAGCCTCCTTTTCCAATGGTGCGTTAGTAGCTTTCCCATAGGTCGTACAGGCTATTCCGGACGCCGAATGCGCTCAAAGGTTTTTCAGTTTGTGCCGAACACGGTACAAGGCGTTATCGTAAGTTCGCAGTGCCATGCCACCCTGCGTCTGGATCTCCTCCCGGCGACACCCGCTCAGGAAGAGAAAAAGGGCTTTTTTCTCCAATGGAGTAAGCACGCGCTGGAATTCCTGGATCCGTTCCCGAAGTTCCAAAAGCGTCTCTGGGCCTTCTTCTTCCGGTTCGGCGTCTTCTAAGGAAACCGACTCGTTCAATGGCCGATTTTTTCCACCGGCATATCGGCGGACCGCATCTGCCATGCGATTTTGCACACACACGCCTGCAAAGGTCCCGAACCCGGCTCCCCGCTGAGGATTGTACTCCATCACCGCAGCGTATAGTCCCAAAAAGCCTTCCTGGAGCAAATCGTCCCGCTCCGGCATTCCGGGACCCTGAAAAAGCCCGGCCCGTTTCCGCACGAGGCCAACATACCGTGTGGTAAGTTCCGCAAACGCTTCGTGGTCGCCCGACCGAGCTAAGCGGACCAGTTCATCATCGGTAATCAGGGAATATGTTCGGGCCATGTTCTACCTCACAATACGAAATCAAGTATATCATACCCCATGGGATCGGTCCTCGTCAAGAAATATTTGTTCTGATTTTATCGAGAAGCGGTTGTATCCTGGTGGATTTTGCCGTATAATAGGGATATCAATCGACTGTTGGGAGGGCTGGATATGGTGGCAAAGACCCACAGCATGGGCATTTTCGGCATGGAGGCATTTCCTGTGGAAGTGGAAACCGATCTCTCCACGGGCCTGCCGTCTTTTGAGATCGTCGGCTTGCCGGACGCCGCGGTAAAGGAATCCAGGGACCGTGTGCGCGCGGCGCTGAAAAACTGCGGATTTGATTTTCCTGTGGGCCGGATCACCATGAACCTGGCGCCGGCAGACCGAAAAAAAGCAGGGCCCATGTATGACCTGCCTCTTTTGATCTCGCTGCTGAAAGCATCCCGCCAGCTCAACTGCGACACTTCCGACGCAGTCTTTTTAGGGGAACTGTCCCTTTCCGGTCAAGTCCGTCCGATCCATGGGGTACTGGCCATGGCCTGCGCCCTGCGCAGTCTGGGCATCCGGCGGCTGTTCGTCCCGGCGAAGTGTGCTGCGGAAGCAGCCGTGGCCGAGGGCCTGGAGGTGTATCCGGTGGAAAGCGTCCCCCAACTCATTGCACACCTGGAAAACGAGCATTTGATCGCCCCTGCAAAACCGCTGCCGGCCGTGGATGAGGCGGGACCCCAGTTGGATTTTTCGGATGTACACGGTCAGCCGGAGGTCAAGCGGGCTTTGGAAATCACCGCTTGCGGTGGACACAATATCCTGCTGCTGGGATCACCCGGTTCCGGCAAAAGCATGATGGCCAGACGGCTGCCGGGCATCCTTCCCCCCATGAGTTTTGAAGAATCCTTGGAAACCACCCAGATCTACTCCGTGGCGGGAAAGCTCCCGGAAGGCGTCTCTCTGATGAAGAACCGCCCCTTCCGCGCGCCTCATCACACCACCTCGACCACGGGTCTCACCGGAGGAGGCAGCATGCCGCACCCAGGGGAGATCTCCCTGGCGCACAATGGGGTTCTGTTCCTGGATGAACTCCCGGAATTTTCCCACGTGGCGCTGGAAGCCCTGCGGCAGCCTTTGGAAAACGGCACGGTAGAGGTGGTGCGGGCCATGGGTTCTGCTTCCTTCCCCAGCCGATTCATGCTGGTGGCAGCCATGAACCCCTGCCCCTGCGGTTATTTCGGTCACCCCACCCGACCTTGCACCTGCTCTCCGAAGGCGGTGGATCGCTATCTGGAAAAGGTTTCCGGGCCGTTACTGGACCGAATGGACCTCCACATCGAAGTGCCGCCGGTGGATTTCGATCAACTGGCTGCTCATGGAGACGGCGAATCATCCGCTGTCATCCGGGAGCGCGTCACCAAGGTACGAGAGATCCAGGCCAAGCGATATGCGGGACTGGGCTTCTCCACCAATGCTCAGATCCCGGACACACTGTTTGACCAGTTCACGGAGACCTCCTCCGATGCTGCAAGGCTTTTGCAGCGCACATTTGAGCGCATGGGCCTCTCGGGCCGGGCCTATCGGCGCATTTTGAAGATCGCAAGGACGATCGCAGATATGGACGGATGCCGGATCATCGATACGCCTCATGTAGCCGAAGCGGTACAATACCGCACGTTGGATCGAAAATACTGGCTGCGAAACGGATAGCGACGAGTGCTGAAAGCGGTCCGTCTTGGGAGAAATGCCGGATCAAAAAACAAGGATCTAGCGATATGGTGCATCGCCGGAATGGACGCTGCACCATATCGTTTATGCTGTGTCTGTTTTCAACGGAAAAATGAGATTTCAAATTACACTGGGAGAGGTTTTCTCTCTGCGATCACAAACCGGTCGAGACGCGGCTCGGTATATACGCTTCAAAAAGCCTCATCCAACCAGCCTACACTTTTTCTTGAACACCTATCTGCGGTCGTACTGCTTACAGACATCGGGAAAATTGAACCCGTACGTGTTCAGCTCGTAACTGCTGTTGGAGGTGAACGCTTCGGAATAGTTGCCAAAGAAGAAGATCTTCAGCTCCGCCATACGCCGCCAAACCAGGCCAGCGATCCGCGCCCCCCCTGCGGTGGACCACTGCAGGTAATTGTTCGCGAACACCGTTGCATCCGTGTAGGTCAGATCGATCTGCTGCGTATCCAAGAGACGGACATATCCTGCCGGGATCCAGCCGATACGTTCCTCCTCTGTGTCTTCCACGCGGACCTGATACCAGATCTCGTTGCTCCGGTCGGAGAGGTTCGTCCACACGCCCACAACATCCAGGAAGGTACCATTGTCCAGCTCAACGATCGATTCGGATGCGAGGTCATGCGCTGTGTAAACGGTCGCACCGCTGACGTTGAGATACCCTCGACTGGGTTGTTCTTCAGAAGCATTTACCGGCGGCGTCACGCCATTGCACATGGCACGGAATGCACCGTATCCCGTGGAAAGGGAGCCGGAGCCCAGATTATAAACGAAGCTGACCAACGCGTCAAACTGGGCTTGGCTCATCTTTAGATTGTTGCTTCTTCGGAACGTATTCACCGCGCTGGCGTACCCGCCGTTGTTGACCTTATCCACCAGAAGCCCAAAGAGCTCTGTGCTGGTCAGGTTGTTGTAAAATGCGGTATTGACCGGAACGACGTATCCATACCCCACTGTGGGATTTTTCCGCGCCAGCGGATCGTCATAGACTTCGGAAATAGCTCCTTCAAAGTTGGCGATCACACGGAGCATGGAAGTGGAGGTCCGGCGTTCGGCAAAGGAGGCGGTGGTGGCGCTCTCATTGGGCTGTACGAACACCTGGAAGGTCTTTGCCGTGGAATCCCCGGAAGCAACAGCCCGAACGGTATAGGTCCCCGTTTGGCTGAAAGTAGCCGGGTATTTGAATACGCGGACCGTATTGCTGCCCAGACCGTGGGTGGATGTGTGCACCTCGGTGGTATAGGTGGAGGTGGTATAACTCCCCCCACCCGTCACCTGGAAGGTGACGCTGCTGCGGCTGGTGTCGGTAACGGCCACCAAATCCACGGGAACCCCCACTTGGGCGGCGTTTTCTGCAGAGAAAGCAAACCGGACCGGTTCAGGAGCTGTCACCGTGACCACACAGGTAACGCTCACAGACCCGTCGTCATTGGCAAAGGTCAGGGTAGCAGTACCGGGCGCTACTCCGTAGATCATGGCCCCATGCTCCCGGGCATTATAGGACACCGTATACCCGACTTTGGCTACACCGGGATTGCTGCTTGTCCAACTCATGGTCTCCATACCGTCGTCCACTGCGGCATCCAACCGGAAGGACTGATACTGCATAATAGAGACCGTCCGTGTGGAAAGCGTGGCCACGGTAGCTTTTCCGGGGACATACACTTCCAGATATGCCGCGCTGGCATACCCGGTCGTGCCGTCTTTCTTCCGCACCTGCGGCCATTCGGAATCCTTCACGTCTACGATCGTCAGGGACGTGTCAACGGGCAGCACCTCCAGCGCATTCCCCTTGGGCGCATCCCGCAGATACAACCCGCTGGAAGCGGTCACGCAAACCGTCTGTCCGACTTGAAGGGATTCATTTCCCTCTACGGGTCCTGGTCCAGGGGGCACGACCTCCGCAGGAACGAGCTCTACAAATTCAGCGCTCACATACCCTGTATCCCCACCCTCAGTGCGTACCCCCAGCCAGTCCTGACGCGAGGCATTGATCACTGTGAGAGTGGTCCCGTAGGTCAATACGGTGATGGCATTATTGCTGCTGACAGCGGGAGTTCTCCGGAGATAGAGCCCGCTCTGAGCAATGACCCGAACTTGCTGCCCAACTGCGAAAGCCGGATTTCCAGAGGAGCTTTCGGGGGTGGCCGCCTCGGTGATATCCAAAAAGTACATGTGAGTTTTGGGTACATCCAGGAATTTTTGGGAACCTCGGTCTGCCGCATACCCCTCCGTGTTCACACGGTCCAAAGCTCGGTTGAGCACAACGGTGACTTCGGCTCGGGTGATCCCGCGGTCCGGTTGAAAGCTGCCGTCCCCTACCCCGCTGATCCAACCCGCATCCGCAGCGGCAGCAATAAAATCATACGCCCAGTGGTTGGCTGGAACATCGGTAAAGGTCTTTTCTCCAGAGGAGAGGCCGAAGCACTTGCACAACAGGGTGACGAATGCCGCCCGGGTGACCTTCCCGGAAGGATCAAATAAACCGTTTCCGATGCCTCGGATCACATCCAACTGTGCCAAAGCGTTCACTGCCTCGGCATACCATTGGTTGGATGGAACATCTGAAAAGACCGTGGATACACCCGAGGGGCGTGTCCGCAGCAAATTATAGAGCACTTGGGCGGCTTCACTGCGCAGCATCACCTGCTCCGGGGCAAAAATGCCCCCGGGCTGCCCAACCATGTAAGGATCATGTCCACCGGTGACCAGCAGCGGTTCACTGCTCCCCTGGGCTGTGTCAGCCAGGGCAGGCAGCGATGCTGACACGGTGATGACCAGTGCCAAAAGCAGTGAAATCAGTGCTTTCGGTGTTTTATGTATGTAGAAGCGAAGTCTTTCCACAGGAGTGCCTCCAGAGATCAAATTGACATAAGTCATTTGTCATTATATCGGAAAGATGACAAAATTGCAACCTTTTTCACGTTTTTTCAAAAAATTAACAATTTATTCGCAGTTTGCATAATTTGAATGCAGGCAGTTCTTTCGCCAAAAAAGATACGACATAAAAGCCCCCGCTTCGGGAAACCGAAGCGGGGGCTGTACATGGGCTCAATGCCGTTTATGCTTTGTCGATGGACCCGAACAGCTCCATTTTTTCCTTCACCGTGGCCTTGATGGCCTCGAAGCCGGGAGCCAGCAGCTTTCTGGGATCGAAGCCCTTGCCCTGCTGATCCTTGCCTTCTTCGATGTACTTGCGGGTCGCAGCCGCAAAGGAGAGCTGGCATTCGGTATTCACGTTGACCTTGGACACGCCTAACGAAATGGCTTTTTTCACCATTTCCTCGGGGATCCCGGTACCGCCATGGAGCACCAGAGGCATGGTGTCGCCCACCTTCTGGGAGATCTGGCCCAGCACTTCAAAATTCAGGCCCTTCCAGTTGGCGGGATAAACGCCGTGGATGTTGCCGATGCCGGCAGCCAGCATATCTACACCCAGGCCAGCGATCATGGCGCACTCATCGGGGTCGGCCACTTCGCCGCCGCCGATCACACCGTCTTCCTCACCGCCGATCGCCCCCACTTCGGCCTCTACAGAGATGCCCCGCTTGGCTGCCTCGGCAATGACTTCCTTGGTTTTCTCAATGTTCTCTTCTATGCCATAGTGAGACCCGTCAAACATGACGGAAGAGAAGCCGGCATCCATAGCCTTGAAAGCACCCTCATAGGTGCCATGATCCAAGTGCAGGGCCACCGGAACGGTGATCCCCAGGGTCTCGATCATAGCCTTGACCATCGCGGCAACCGTGGGGAACCCGCACATGTACTTACCTGCACCCTCGGATACACCGAGAATGACCGGAGAATGATTCTCCTGAGCAGTCAGCAGGATCGCTTTGGTCCACTCCAGGTTGTTGATGTTGAACTGGCCCACGGCATACTTGCCGGCACGAGCCTTGTTGAGCATTTCTTTTGCAGAAACTAACATAAAAACCAGCCTCCCGAAGAAAGTTTTTTGTGCTGTCTTGATTATACAAGATTGCATTGGAAAAATCAATCTTTTTTGCAGACCGGAAAGAAAAAACTCCCAAACTTTTTTGGGAGTTTTTTCCAACCATGGGTCGATTTCCAAAAGCGCCCAGGGAAATCGCCGCACTATTTCTTGTACTTGTCAAAGATCTTACTGTACGCAAAAACCAGTCCGACCAAGCCACCGAGGGTGCCCACAAAAGCGAAGACACCGGCTACGATGGGCTGCCAAAAGAACAACGCCCCCGTCACAAAAAAGACAATGGAGTACAGCTTCAGCATCCGACCCATGGCCTTATTGTAGGCTTTCATATCGGTAAAATCAGATTTGCGGGGAGTCTGCCCCTTTTTCCAAAGGCCCGCCGGTTCATCGCTGTGTCCCCAACGATATCCTTGCAGCAGGAAAAAAAGCCCGCAGGTACCCAGCGCTACCAACCAGATCAGCAGGGCCCAACGATTCGGCATACACGTCCATCCTTTCTCTGTGGAATTTACCAGGGACAATCCTCATCTAAAAACATGGCACAATTCTGCGGATCCACCCATCGGGCAGGCACCCGCTTGATCTCCTCCACTTTTTCTCCACGAATCTGGGAAAGCGCGTTCTGGATCGCATCGTCGATCAAATCAGGACCTTGGCGGGCGGCTTCCAGTTGGACAGAAGACTCAGATTGCATCTTTTGCAGATATTTCTGCGTCCCCCCGCCGGAAAGGATCAGCTGTACATCGCTTCGACCGGCCTGTTTCAGTGCCTCTAAGGCGCCCAAGGCCATAGAATCATCCACCGCCACGATCCCGTCAATTGGTTGATTCATGCGGAAAAGTTGAGCAAAATCGGCACCGGCGGTTTCCGGATCCCCACCCAACGTACAGACCTCCAAATGGATCTCTGGCCGCAGGTCTGCCAAGGATTCTTCCAGCCCGGAACACAAATCATCCGGCTTTCCGTTTTGCAACAGCAATACGAAACCTTTTTCTGGGATCCGCTCTGCCAGACGGCCTGCACACTGACGGCCTGCCTCTCTCCGGTCAAGCTCCACATGACGAGATCCCGAGGCCCCCACCGGAACGCACAGGGTGATAACATCCACGCCTTCCTTGAGAAGCGTCTGTGCGGCGTCCTCAAAACCGCCCCATTTCGGGTATACAACGATCCCCTGAGCCCCCCAGGAGACCATTTCCTGCGCCGCCTCGATCATGGCATTCGCCCCAGAAACCACGGACAGCCGGTATTCCAGCTCTCCTGCTTCCTGTAATTCGGAACAGGTTTTTTCTGCGTGATACGCCGCCCCCTGGTCCCAAGGATCCGAGGTATCTGGGAGCAGGATCCCCAGCTTTTCCGGCACAGCAGGCCCAGTGGCAGCCTCCAAATCCAGGTGCGCACAGGCAGACAATAACGTCAGCAATAACAAGGCCGCACAAACGAGCCACCTGCCGAAACGCATTTTCATCCCTCCCTGCCGACTCTCTCATGGATCGTTCAACAGTATACCAAATCCTGTCCCTTTTTGCAAGGGCCCGGACAAAATCCAACACGTTCTGTGGCAGGTGCTTGTATTTCCCTTTGCCGTGTGCTAAGATAGGTACAAACAGAACCGATAGGAGGCCGTATCCATGTCCGAGTTCATCCATCCGGATTTTATGCTGGGAACGAAAAGCGCCCAACGACTTTTCCACCAGTATGCAGAAAATCAGCCGATTTTCGACTTCCACTGTCACTTGTCTCCCAAAGAGATCTATGAAGATAAGCATTTCCCACACATTTCGGATATTTGGCTTTCCGGTGACCACTACAAATGGCGTTTGATGCGGGCAGCGGGTATATCGGAAACATTCATCACCGGTAACGGCGCACCCGAAGAGAAATTCCTGCGTTGGGCGGAAACTGTGGAAAAGAGTCTGGGAAATCCGCTGTATCCCTGGACCCATCTGGAACTGAAGCGATATTTTGGGATCGAGGAGCTGCTGAGCCGTTCGACTGCGCGGGACATTTGGACACGGTGCAACGAAAAACTGGCCGAACCCTCTTTTTCCGCGCGGGGACTGATCACGGCCAGTGGTGTGACTGCCCTGTGCACCACCGACGATCCCGCTGATACTCTGGAATATCATCGGGCTCTCCGAGCAGATCCTACATTCCCGGTACGGGTACTGCCTGCTTTCCGCCCTGAAAACGCACTGCACCCGGAGACCACCGCTTTCCTGCCGTGGATTCAACGAGTGGAAGCGCTTTTGGGACGTCCCCTGGAGACCATGACTGATCTGGAAACGGCTCTTGATGAACGTGCAGACTTTTTCAAAGAAAACGGGTGCCTCATTGCCGACCAGAGCCTGCAGTCTCCCGATTTCACCCAAGGGACGCGCGCCCAAGCAGAAGCGGCCTATCAGAAGGCGCGTTCCGGAGGTACGCTGACCCCACAAGAGACCAATGCCTATCAGACCCAACTGATGCTCTCCTTGGGCAGACTTTACCACCGAAAGGGGTTTGTCATGCAGCTGCATTTCGGCGTCCTGCGCAACATCAACAGCCGGATGTATGCGCAGACCGGCCCCGATGCCGGCTTTGACAGCACCGGCGACGGCATCTCTGCTGCTTCCATCGCCGCACTGTTCGATGCCCTTGCCCGCACAGATGAGCTGCCGAAAACAGTGGTGTACTCGTTAAACGCATGTGACGACGATAAACTGGCCAGTGTCTTGGGCAGTTTTCAGGAGGGCTGTTTCCCTCAAAAAATGCAGCTGGGAGCCCCCTGGTGGTTTTCCGATCACCGGGATGGCATGGAAAAAATGTTGAAAGCGTTAGCCAACACGGGGCTGCTTTCCGGGTTCATTGGGATGCTCACCGATTCTAGGAGCTTCCTCTCCTATGCCCGGCACGAGTATTTCCGGCGAGTGCTGTGCAATCTGTTGGGTGGATGGATGGAAGCTGGAGAGCTGCCCAACGATTTTGAGCTCATCGGGAGCATGGTGAAGGACATCTGCTTTGGCAATGCCGCAACTTATTTTGGTCTATGAACCTGTTTCCCGGCTGGATTAGTACGATAGATGCCGTCAAAACGGACCGGCCCTCGGGAAAAGTGTGATCTATACGGAGGATACCCCATGCGACGAACGACCAAGGACCTGATCTTGCGGACGGTCACCGAAAGAGATCTGCGAGAAATCGCGCGGATGTGGGCCTATCCCAAACAGATCTCTCCTGAAGAAGCCCGCACCGCCCTAGAAAAGATGGAAAACGCCCACCGCAAAAATCGGCCCATGGCGATCGTCCATTTGTGTCTGGCCGTTTTCAGACGGGAGGATCCACGCCGGATCATTGGCTGGTGCGGCCTGGACGGAAAAGCCGAGGCTGGGAAGACCGTACTGTTTTATGTGATCGACGAAGCCTATCGGCGGCGCGGCTACGCGACCCAATGCGCCGAAGCCCTCCTGCGATACGCCTTTGAGGAAATGTCATATGATCGCATCTTTGGGGGCTGCGCAAAAGACAACTATGGATCCCGTCGCGTCATGGAAAAGGTCGGCATGAAACAGGACGGCTGTACCGAAAACGGAGATCCAACTTTTTCCATCGACCAGACGACTTTTTCCCATAAAAAGGCATCCTTCCCGCAGCGTGTATATGCGCTGGTGGCCCGGATCCCCCAAGGGAAAGTCGCCACCTACGGGCTGCTGGCGCTGCTTCTGGGCAGTCCCAGGGCCTCCAGGATCGTAGGGGCGGCCATGGCCCGAGCACCGGAGGACCTGCCCTGCCACCGGGTACTCTATGCCGATGGCTCCCTGTGTTGCCCGGATGCCTTTGGAGGGCAGGAAATACAGCGACAAATGCTCCTAAACGAAGGTGTTCCATTTCTCCCCGACGGGCGGGTAGATTTAAGAGAATGCCTTTGGGATGGCGAAAATGGAACGGATGAACAATGAATCAATACTGTGTTCACAGCGCTTGATCACGGCGCGTGACAAGCATCCATACGGTTCGTCGAGCGACCTAGTAAAAAACGGTATAGAAAAATACAGAATCAAACAGACCCAGCCGCAAGGCCGGGTCTGTTTTTGTGCCATCATAGCTGGATCAGCCCTCGGTCCAACAGCTCCTGTGCCGCCAATAGGACACCCAGCTGTCCGCTGGGATAATTGAGCCCGCCCTGCATCCATACGGCATATGGCGGCCGCAGCGGGGCATCTGCGGAGAGCTCGATGGAGGATCCCAGTGTAAACGCTCCGGCTGCCATAATAATGTCACTGTCATACCCCGGCATCGGACTGGGTTCAGGGGTGACAAATGCATCCACTGCTGCGCCCTTTTGAATGCCTCTGCAAAAAGCGATCAAGGCTTCCGGATTGCCGAGCTCTACGGTCTGAATGATATCCGCGCGGGGTTCCCCCGGTCTGGGAGTCACAGCAAATCCAAGATTTCCAAACAGGCCTGCCGCAAACGTGGCCGTTTTCAGCGCTTCTCCCGTGGCAAAAGGCGCATGGAAGGCCCCCAGGAAGAGCTCCCGGCTGACCCCCAGGGTGCAACCCAATTCGCGTCCGGTCCCAGGCGTGGTGAGCCGGTAAGCACACTGCTCCACCAAATCCTTCCGCCCGGCGATATAGCCCCCCGTTGGAGAAATCCCACCACCGGGATTCTTGATAAAGGATCCCGCCATCAGGTCCGCACCGAACGCCAAGGGTTCCTCGTTCTCAACAAATTCCCCATAACAGTTATCGACCATCACGATACAGTCTGGGGCTTTGCGCTTGGCGATCTCAGCAATCCTCCCAATTTGCTCGTTGAATAGCGAAGGACGCAGCGTATAGCCGCGAGAACGCTGGATGTAGATCATTTTATAGGCCGGCGTGATCTGCTGTTCCATTCCGACGTAGTCCGGCGAGCCATCTGCCAACAGCTCCATTTGGTCGTACCGGATGCCAAATTCCGCCAAAGAGCCTGGATTTTCTCTTCCGGGCAAGCCGATAACCCCCTGGAGCGTATCATACGGGGTCCCGGTCACGCACAGCATGGCGTCACCCGGCCGTAAAACGCCAAACAGGGCTACCGTCAACGCATGTGTGCCGCTGACAAAATTCCATCGTGCCAGCGCATCCTCCGCACCAAAAGCCAAGGCGTATACCCGATCTAAAGTCTCCCGCCCGCGATCGTCATATCCATACCCCGAAGAACCTGCAAAGTGGCTCTCGCTGACGCCTGCCTGCTGGAACGCTGCCAGCATCTTTTGCTGGTTGTATCGCTGAAGAACAGAGATCGCTTGAAATCTGGGTACAAGGTTTTCCTCTGTCTTTTCGGCCAGCTCCAAAAGCCGTTGATCAATCTGAAAATAGGGAAACATACCGAGTCCTCCGTTTTACAGTACGCAACAGGTCCACGCATCGCACCACCGATAGTCCAAATTCCGATAGAAATCCCGGTGGGCGTCCTTCTCTCGAAAGAGAAACATCGTTCTTCCCGGCAGAGCGGCCTCCGCCTCCTGCACCAGTTCCGTCCCGATCCCCTGCCTGCGATATGCCTCCCGCACTGCCACTGCGGAAAGCAGAGCAGTTTGTTCACTTTTGGCGGAGACAACGGCACATCCGGCCAACTGATCGTCGATATACCGGGTACAAACCAGTGCTTCCCCATGACGAAGGCGGTGAGAAAGGTCCAAATAAAAGGCCTCAAAATCTTCCACCATGTTTGTTTCCTGCAACAGTCGGAAGACCTCGCGAATGTTCACTTCCGTCTCTGGGGGCAGGCGCTTTGGCCCGCTAGGCAGCACTTTTTTCAAAACATCCCCTGTCTGTTGGACCTGCAGATCCAGCGCTTCCGCCGTTCGCAGGGCACACATCACGGTGGATGCCCCCACGGCGCTTAAAAATGCCCGCGCCTCCTCCGGATCGGCAGCCGTGCCGGAGATCACCATGAGGCCGTCAGTCAGCCCAAACGCCGCCCCACCATCCAGATCCAGCCAAAAGCATGCCGCTCGCTTTTCCAACCCATAGGCTCGGGCAAGGGAACCGATTTTAGTGCCAAATGCGTTTCTTTCACAGTGTGTTAAGAGTTCCGCAAGGCCCTCTTGATCCTCCACCAGACGGATCATCTCATTTCCTCCCTCATATAGAACGCCATGGGATCGAACCCCGGATAGTCAAAAAAATCCCCGAACATCGGGGATTTTTCCGCAACGAGATCTTCTGTCCTGCTCAGGTCAGGAAATACATCAAGGCATTGGCCAAGATCACCAGAACAAAGAACCCAATGGCAATGAACTTCGTCCAACGGGACAGGAAAGCATCTACGCTGCGCGCCTTGTTTTTAGACAGGAACGTATCCGCACCACCCGTAATGGCACCAACATTCTTCTGACTGCCCTCCTGCAGCAGGACCACCAACACGATGGCCAAAGAGAACAACAACAATACGATACCAAATATAATTTCAAGTGCACTCATACCGGAAACTCCTTTTTCATCAACATACGAACAGCAATAAAAATTATACCACATCTCTCGCTTTTTTGCAAGTGGATCGGCCGGGATTGTGAAAAAATTTTTGTAGTGCTACAATACATATTGGACAAGGGAGCTGGGAAGTTCACAAAAAAGAGAAGAAGGAACCGGCCAAATC
>CANRPD010000029.1 GCA_947632385.1 uncultured Clostridia bacterium
CGATTTGGCCGGTTCCTTCTTCTCTTTTTTGTGAACTTCCCAGCTCCCTTGTCCAATATGTATTGTAGCACTACACTCCGCCGCCTTTCCTCTTGTGTGAATCCTCTTGCAATCGTGTTCAAAAAGGACTATAATATCGTGAGAACAATTTTTTGAAAGGCAGGGATTTTGATTATGGCGCTCAAACAGTTTCGAGCTCAATCCAAACGTTTGATGGACTTGATGATCAATTCCATCTATACGCATAAGGAGATCTTCCTTCGGGAACTCATTTCCAATGCCAGTGATGCAATCGATAAGCTGTATTATCATGCTTTGGAGAGGGGGGATACCGGACTCAATCGGGACGACTTTTTTATCCGGATCGACCTCAACAAGGAAGCTCGGACCCTGATTGTGACCGACAATGGTGTGGGCATGACCCGCGAGGAACTGGATGACAATCTTGGCACCATCGCTAAGAGCGGATCTCTTGAATTTAAGCAGGACGCAGAATCCAAAGAAGACGTGGACATCATCGGGCAGTTTGGTGTGGGATTCTATTCTGCTTTCATGGTTGCGGATCAGGTGATCGTGGAAAGCCGTGCCTATGGAACGGAAGAAACCTATCGGTGGGAGTCAAAGGGCCTGGAGGGTTATCAGATCAAGGCTGGGAGTCTTGACCAGCGGGGGACCGTCATCACTCTTCACATTAAGCCCGATTCCGAAGATGAGCATTACAGTGAGTTTCTGGACCAGTACCGGATTCGCGAATTGGTCAAGCGGTATTCGGATTATATCCGCTATCCCATCCGGATGGAAATGCAGCATTCCCATCTGAAAGAGGGGACCGGTGTGGATGGAAAAGAACCGGAGTACGAGACGCACTTCGAAGTGGAGACCCTCAACAGCATGATACCCATCTGGAAGAAGAGCAAAACAGAGGCCTCTGACGAAGAAATGAACGGCTTCTATAAGGAGAAGTTCCACGACTGGCAGGATCCCCTGCGTGTGATCCGCACTTCCACAGAAGGTGCCGCCACGTACAGTGCGCTGTTGTTCGTGCCCCAGACCGCTCCCATGGACTACTACACCCGCGATTATGAAAAGGGCTTGCAGCTGTACGCCAGCGGTGTGCTCATCATGGAGAAATGCGCCGACCTGTTGCCGGATTGTTTCAGCTTTGTGAAAGGCTTGGTGGATTCACAAGACCTTTCCCTGAATATCTCTCGGGAAATGCTCCAGCACGACCGTCAGCTCAAGCTCATTGCCACCCGTTTGGAAAAGAAGATCGCTTCCGAACTTGCCTCCATGCTGCAAAATGATCGGGACAAGTACGAGACCTTTTTCAAAGCGTTTGGCCTGCAGCTCAAGTACGGGCTGTATGAGGGCTACGGGGAGAAGAAAGACGAACTTAAGGACCTGGTGCTGTTCCAGTCTTCTCAAGAGCAAAAGCTGGTGACCCTCAAGGAGTACGTCTCGCGCATGAAGGATGACCAGCCTGCCATTTACTATGGCTGTGGAGAGACAGCTCAGAGGATCTTGTCTTTGCCTCAGGCGGAAGCTGTCAGAGAGAAGGGCTATGAGTTGCTTTTGCTCACCGACAATGTGGACGAATTTGCCCTCAAAATGCTGGACAAGTATGAGGACAAGGAATTCAAAAATATTTCTGCCGATGAGTTGGACCTGGAAACCGAAGCTGAAAAAGAACAGACCAAAGAAAAAAGCGAGGCCAACAAAGAAATGCTGGCTGCCATGAAAGAGGCTCTGGGTGACAAGGTCAAGGAGGTTCGTCTGTCCGCAAAGCTTAAGACCCATCCGGTCTGTTTGTCGACGGACGGGGCCATCTCTACCGAAATGGAGAAGGTGCTCAACGCCATGCCCGCCCAGGAGAAGATCCATGCCCAGCGTGTTTTGGAGATCAATCCGGATCATCCCGTCTTTGAGCGTCTGATTGGCCTGTATGCCACGGATCGGGAAAAACTCGGTGTCTATGCAGGCATTTTGTACGATCTGGCGCTGCTCATTGAAGGTCTGCCCATTGAAGATCCGGCCGACTTTTCCCGGAAGCTTTGCGACATCATTTGAGAGGATGTGACCCTACTTTGAACAACTATCAGCCTCCAATTCCTGATCATGAGCAGGCGATGCAAGAAGGATACAGGCCCGCTGGTATTCCTGCCCAGGGGGGATCCCCCAACCCTGTCCAGAACCATCCCGATCTCACGTTTACCGAGGATGCGTCTGTGCAGCAGCAACCGATCTATTCTCCCGTACCGGGCCCATATGCGCAGGTTCCTGTCTATGTACCTCCGTATATGCCCATGCAGCGCCGAGATCCCCGTCTGAAAGCGGCGTCCCGTACCTACAACCGGATGTGGCTGCTCATGCTTCTCCAGACGCTTCTCGCTGTCGTCGTGGAAGGAGCAATCCTGCTGGTCAACAACATCGTAGGTTTTGTTGATCTGTATTCCGGTATGGGACTGCAGCTTTTCAGTACGGCCATGGTGCCCATATCCACGGCATTGCCCTTCCTGGTGTATTTGAAGATCGGTCGTAAAGATGTGGAGACCTATCTCCGTTTTAGGCAAAATGGGTTCTTTCAAAGCCTGTTGTTCATTTTGGCAGGTGCCGGTTTGTGCATTTTGGGAAATTATCCCGCATTCCTTGTACAGGAGTTTTTCGGTCAGTTCGGCTACGAAGCCACGAACCAAATGCTGGGCTCGGAACCCTCCTGGTCGATTTTTCTGGTGGAATTTCTGTCGACTGCCGTGCTGGTACCCGTGATGGAGGAGTTCGCATTCCGTGGCGTTGTCTTTTCTGCCTTGGAGCGGCACGGTACTGGTTTTGCCGTCATCGGTTCTGCGCTGGTGTTTGCCTTTGCACACCTGGATTTCTCCATTGTCCTGTTTGCCTTTGTCGCCGGCCTGACCTTGGCGTTCGTTTATGCCCGTACACGCAACCTCTGGGTAACCGTTGCCATCCATGCCGTGAACAACGGTCTGGCGGTGATCGGAAATTATGCGGATTTCCTCTTTGGCAGGCAAGCCGAATTGATCAGTATGCTGACCATGGTGGTTCCAATGGCGTTGGGCCTGTTGGCTTTGATCGTGCTGATGATCCTCCGCCGTCGGGATCTGTTCCGAAAAGGTGAACCCATTGAAGGGTCTATTCTTCCCCCGCTGACCGGGGGAGAAGGGGCCGGATGCGCGATCCGCGCACCCCTGTTCTGGGTCGCCCTCAGTTTGGTGGTGGTGTATACCGCCCTGCTGTTCGTTTGACCGATGGAACGCGCATGGATTCCCGAAAAACGCTTCATGCTTCGTGCGTTGGAATTGGCCCGGCAAGCCGCGGGAGAAGTCCCAGTGGGGGCCGTGGTGGTTCGTGACGGGTCCATCCTGGGAGAGGGGAGAAATCGTCAGGAGACGGCTCAAACGCCCCTGGCTCACGCGGAGATGGAAGCCATTGCCCAGGCTTGCCGCAAGATCGGATCCCGGCGATTGACTGGATGCCACCTGTATGTGACGCTGGAGCCCTGTCCCATGTGCACCGGGGCGATCCTGAATGCACAACTGAGCGCAGTCATCTTTGGCGCGGAAGACGTTCGCTTGGGCTGCTGTGGGGGAGCGATGGACCTGTTGTCTTTGCCAGCGGCTCCCAAGATCCAGGTCTTTCCGGGTTTTTTGGAGGATGAGTGCCGGGAATTGATCCAGAACTTTTTTCGGGATCTTCGCAGTCGATAGACAGTACATTCTGTTTCTTCAAGGCTGACGCCAAAAACGTCAGCCTTGTTCTTTTCTCTCTGCGGAAAAATATATGTGCCCCGAAGAGCTCAACTCTTCGGGGCACGATCAGAGAAAAGATGAAGAAGGGAATCGTCAAGATAGATCGCTCAATCGGACCAGAACCGTAAAAGCGTCAGCACGCAGGGTCGTACCCTTGGGGGAGAAGAGATTGTTTCCCATCCCACTGACCAGTCCGTTGGTTCGGCAGGCATAGACGGTGTCTCGCGCCCAGCTGCTGATATTGCCGTCGTCCGCGAACAGCTCCTCATCTGAGCCTTTGGAGATGCCCGCGTACTTTTGAAGAATGACGCACATTTCTTCCCGGGAAATGGTTTTGTTGGGTAAAAAGTTTCCGGTGCCGTCTCCGGTAATATACTTATGCTCCGCGGCCCAGGCAACAGCCCGGTCCATGTTGGAGTCACCGGTCACATCTGCGAAAGGATGGCTGTCCGCGTACACCGACAGGTCTGCCTTTGCCAGATTCGCCAAAGCTGTTACAAATTGGATCTTGGTGATGTTCTCTCTGGGACGCAGCATCCCATTCCCGCTACCGATGAAGATACCACGGGCAACCGCCAGGTCGGCATTGTTGAAAAACCAATCCGCAGTGGTCAGATCGGAATAGATCGCCCCATTGGACAGCACCGTGGCCGTCGTTACAGGGCCAAACGCGCCGTTTAAGTATGCAGCGGCTGTATAGGTGCAGCATGTGGAATCGAGGGGTCCATCATATACAGCGGACTCTTGCGTAGGGGAGGAGAGATCGGTGGTGTAATAGATCTGTGCATTTCCGTTTGTGGTGGAGAGGACCACCTGACCGCCTTCAAAAGAAACGGTGGGGGCAGATGGAACGGCAGGCTTTACGTCCACATACAATGCGCTGACAAAGCCTTCCTTGCCCTGCTGGGTACGGACATGGACCCATTGGTCGGAGGATTGGTCCGTTTTATTGACCGTCATCCCGGAGACGGTTTCAAAGACGATCACCTGCTCTCCCCGGTTCAAAATGCCCAGGCTGGCGGATTCCGTCGTAGAGGACTTTCGCAGGTTCACGCCGCTGCCCGTAATGCTCCCTTCATAGTCCCAGCCCAGCTTGTCCGCCGGATCCGGCTCCGGTTCGGGAGTCGGCTTGGTCTGTTCCTCCGTGGTGTCCACGCCCGAAAAGATGGTCTTCAAGAAGGCCGCGACTTCCTGAGCAGAAACATAATCCGTCGAAAGCAGAGAGGAGTCCACCGGAGCAAAGGAGCCATCTACATTTCGGGCGTAGCCGTCGCTGCCCAGCAGATATCCGTCGATCTGTGTATCCACATCATACTGATAGTTTGAATAATGGACCATTTTTCCGTCCAATTCGAACCATCCACTGCGGGGATACTGCGTGCCCTGGTCAAACAGGTGCCAGGCTGTCCAGCCCCGGCCGCTGCCGACCACCTGATCCCACACCATATTGGTGCCATAGGTGCTGTTATCACACGCTTCGTTGTTCCCGATATAGATCCCAATATGGGAGTAAATTCCGCTGCCCGGATCGTATTTGTCCGGTACCGTCAAGACCAGCCCGTGGATCCGCGGGAGTCCCTCGCTGATGTCGTTGGAAAAAATACAGTTCATGGTGACCTGGGAAGTGGCGCCGCCCCCCAGGCCGTTCGTCAGTCCCAGATCTTTATAGTAGGCATAAATGAGTCCGGCACAGTCCGAAACGCGTTTCCCCTCTGCATTGGTCTCGCCCTTGCCGGCATAACTGTATACCCATCCGTCCCGATACGCATCCATTCCGTGCTGGGCCAGGCCCAGAGAAGTCGGTGTGCTCGTCGCGCGGGCGGAAAACCCGGGCACTGTCGTAAGGACCGTCAGCACCAGTGCCAGCAAAACGCACCAGAGCCCGTTTCCTCGTTTTCGCATAGAATCCAATCGCATAGAATACCTCTTCATTTTCTCAGTCATTTCTCGTGCTCAAACGCTTCAAAGGTTACAAATTGGTTACATTTTATCACGTTCTACTGAAAAATGCAAGGGTTCCTCGTCAGAAAACAGGTTTCTATGGGTGATTTTCGTCCGAAATCACAAGGTGTTGTGGTTTACAGAATCCGTTACACAATCATTATTTGCTCTTTTCACACTCATTTTGACAGAGAAACCCCTTTTCCCGAAAACCGATTCGGTCAAAATGGAGAAATCCCCGGGCCGCTTGACAAAAAGCCTCTAAAAGAGGATAATATTAGCTTATAACGACTGCCGAACTACGGCAAGAAGATCGCTGGGTTGCCCAGACAAGATATAGGAGGGAAACGCATGAGTTCCGAATTTTCCAAGGCTTACGAGCCCAATGAAGTGGAAAAGCGCATCTATGAATTCTGGATGCAGGGCGGTTGGTTCCACGCCTCCGTCGACCCCGAGAAGAAACCGTATTCCATCGCCATCCCGCCCCCGAATATCACGGGCCAGCTCCATATCGGCCATGCGCTGGACAACACCTTACAGGATATCCTGATCCGCTGGAGGAGGATGCAGGGCTATTCCGCCCTGTGGGTCCCCGGTACGGACCACGCTTCCATTGCCACCGAGGCCCGGATCGTGAAGGCTTTGCGGGAAGAGGGCACCACCAAGGAGGAACTGGGCCGAGAGGGCTTTTTACAGCGCGCCTGGGCCTGGAAGGAGCAGTACGGCGGACGGATCCTGGAGCAGCTCAAGCTGCTGGGCTCCTCCTGTGATTGGGACCGCACCCGTTTCACCATGGATGAAGGCTGCTCTAAGGCAGTCCGCCATGTATTTGTCAAGCTCTATAACGAGGGACTGATCTACCGCGGAGAGCGGATCATCAACTGGTGCCCCAGCTGCCACACCGCCATTTCAGACGCTGAGGTGGAGTTCGAAGAAAAAGAGGGTTCCTTCTGGCACCTGCGGTATCCACTTTCCGACGGGAGCGGCTACATCCAGTTGGCCACAACCCGCCCCGAGACCATGCTGGGCGATACAGCCGTTGCAGTGCATCCCGATGACCCCCGTTATCAGACGCTGATCGGGAAGACCGTGCTTCTGCCCCTGGTGGGCCGCGAGATCCCCATCGTTGCAGACGAGTATGTAGAGATGGATTTCGGCACCGGCGCGGTAAAGATCACCCCTGCCCATGACCCCAACGACTTCGAAGTGGGCTGCCGCCACGATTTGCCCGTCATCAATGTGATGAATGAAGACGGATCCATCAACGAAAATGGCGGCAAGTACTGCGGACTGTCTGGGCTGGAGGCCCGCAAGCAGATCGTGCAGGACCTGGAAGCAGGCGGTTATCTGGTGAAGATCGAGCCCATCAAACACAATGTGGGTACCTGCAGCCGCTGCCACACGGTGGTGGAGCCCCGGGTCTCCACCCAGTGGTTTGTGAAAATGGCACCTTTGGCGGGTCCCGCCATGGATGCGGTTCGGGAGAAAAAGATCGACATCATCCCCGAGCGGCTGGAAAAGGTCTACTTCAACTGGCTGGAAAACATCAAAGACTGGTGCATTTCCCGGCAGCTCTGGTGGGGGCATCGCATTCCGGCCTGGTACTGTGAAGACTGCGGGGAGACCGTGGTCTCCGAAGAGGATGTGACGGTCTGTCCCCACTGCGGCGGAAAGCTCCACCAGGATGAGGACACCCTGGACACTTGGTTTTCCTCTGCGCTGTGGCCCTTTGCCACTTTGGGCTGGCCGGAGGACACCGAGGACCTGCGGTATTTCTTCCCCACCAGTGTGGTGGTGCCGGGATACGACATCATCTTCTTCTGGGTGGTGCGGATGGTCTTCTCCAGCCTCAAGCACACGGGCCAGATCCCCTTTGAAACCGTGTTCTTCCATGGCTTGGTCCGGGATGCCCAGGGCCGGAAGATGAGCAAGTCACTGGACAACGGCATCGATCCCGTAGAGGTCATTGAGCAGTACGGTGCGGACGCCCTCCGGTTCATGCTGGTCACGGGGAATACCCCGGGCAACGATCTGCGCTTCTCCGAGGAACGGGTAGCCGCCAGCCGCAATTTTGCCAATAAGCTCTGGAACGCCGCCCGGTTCATCCATATGAATATCGACGGGCACGAAGTTCCCTGTGTGCTCCCGGAGCGCCTGACGCTGGAAGATCAATGGATCGTCAGCCGCTTCAATTCGGTAACTCGGGAGGTCACAGAGAATCTGGAGAAATTCGAGCTGGGACTGGCAGCTTCCAAGGTCTATGATTTCCTGTGGTCCGATTTCTGCGATTGGTATATCGAGCTGGCCAAGGTCCGTCTGAGCGCTTCCGAGTCTGAGGCTGCCGCGGTCCGGCAAGTGCTGGTCTGGGTCCTGACCCAGACCCTGGCGCTGCTGCATCCCTTTATGCCTTTCATCACGGAGGAGATCTGGCAGAGCCTGCCCCACGTGGGAGACGCACTGATCGTCGCGCCCTGGCCTGTCTATAAAGAGGTCCGCCATTTCCCGGAGGCAGAGGCCGAAATGACCAAGGTCATGGAACTCATCACGGCGGTGCGCACGCGCCGCAGCGAGATGAATGTCCCCCCGTCCAAGAAGGCGCACCTCTCTATCGAGACGTCGGATCCCACACCCTTTGAGACGGAACGGGAGGCGATCCAGCGCTTGGCCTACCTCAGCGGCCTGCAGACCGGAGAACAGTTCGAGCAGACCCGGGGAACGGTCACGGTTGTCACCGCAGCCTGCAAAGGCTATCTGCCCATGGAGGAACTGGTGGACCGCACGGCGGAGGTCGCCCGGCTCAACAAGGAGCTGGATGGCGCCCTCAAACAGCTGCAAAATGTGGAAAACAAGCTGGCCAATGAGACCTTTATGAGCAAGGCGCCTCAAAATGTCATCGACGGCGTGAAGGCCAATGGAGAGAAGCTCGCCGAAAAGGTCCGCATGATCCGCGAATCCCTGAAGGCCTTTGGCGAAGAGAGGTAAGTGATCGGTATGGAGTATTCACAGGCCTTGGCGGAGATCGACCGCCGGCTGCTGTTTGGCGTCAAGCCGGGGCTGGAGCGCATCCGTGCGCTGATGCACCTGCTGGGGGATCCTCAGGAGACGCTGCGGTTCGTCCATGTGGCGGGTACCAATGGGAAGGGCACAGCCTGTACCCTGATCTCCTCCGCACTGCGGGCCGGCGGCTATACGACGGGTCTGTACACGTCCCCCTACGTATTGGATTTTCGCGAACGGTTTCAGATCAACGGGGAGATGATCCCACCGGAGGAACTGATCCGAGAAGTGGAAACGGTCTCCGCAGCGGCCGGCCAACTGGAGGCCCGGGGCGAGACGGTGACAGAATTCGAATTTATTACTGCCCTGGCTTTCCATTGGTTTGCCGCCCGGCACTGCGACATCGTGGTGCTGGAGGTGGGCCTGGGCGGCCTGATGGACGCCACCAATGTGATCCCGACCCCGGAAGTCGCCGTTATCATGTCCATTTCCTACGACCACACCGCCGTGCTGGGGGACACGCTCACCCAGATCGCCACGGAAAAGGCTGGAATCATCAAGCCCGGCGGCCGGGTGGTAGTCTATCCAGAACAGGATGAGGAGACTTGGGTCGTGTTGCGCCACACCTGCCGGGAGAAGGGCGCGGAGCTCTATATCCCCTACATGAAAAAGGTGCAGACGCTGGAGGCGTCCATCGAAGGCACGGAACTGGCGGTGGACGAGCTACGGCTGCATACCCCTTTTTTGGGGGAGCACCAGGTGAAGAATGCCGCCACGGCGCTGCTTGCCCTTCGGGTCCTGCGGGAGCGCGGCTTTTCCCTGCCGGATGCCACCCTGCAGGCGGGCTTTGAACAGGCGTTTATCCCCGCCCGGATGGAGATCGTCTCCACGAACCCCCTCTGCCTGCTGGATGGCGGCCACAATCCCGGCTGTGCGGCCGCGCTGCGAGAGGCCCTTTTGGCCTACGTTCCCGGGGACCGTGTGGCCCTGATGGGGATCATGGCGGACAAGGACAGTCGGGAGTATCTGCGGATCGTGGGCCCTCTCTTCTCCAAGATCGTCACCCTGCGGCCGGAGAATCCCCGGGCCATGGATGCGCAGGCGCTCCGGGACGTGGCCCGGGAGTTTTGCCCCGATGTGCAGGCGGCCGGGAGTCCCCAGGAGGCATTGGAGCGGTTGGCTGAAGCAGGTTCGGCAGATTCCGCCTTTGTGGTCTGCGGCTCCTTCTACCTGGCCGCTGAGATGCGCCCGCTGCTGCAAAAAAAGTGGGGAGATTTTTCTCGCCCCTGACAAATTTCTCCAAAATCATCCCGCCGGTTCCTGTACAATGGAGCCGAAAGGGATCCAAAAGCGTTCGGAAAGGATATCCCCTTTCCGGGCGCTTTTATGATTCGGCACGGCAATCAGAAAGGAAGTTTCAAACATGAGCGTACAACTTGCCTATCAGAACGGTGTGCTCACGGCCCGGCTGTTCGGGGAGATCGATCACCATACCGCCCGGGAAATGCGGGAGGCCGTGGATGACGCCGCCCAGAAGCTGAAGCCCTACCGGCTGCGGCTGGATTTTTCCGACGTCCCGTTCATGGACAGCTCCGGCATCGGCCTGATCTTGGGCCGGGTGCGGCTCTTCGGCTTTTGGAAGGGCCAGGTGGTGCTCTGCGGCCTGTCGCCCAGCCTCTATAAAATGGTGGAGCTTGCCGGGATCGACGGCCTGGTCGCCGTGGAAAGGAGGGCCGGCTGATGAGACCCCTCAATGAAGCACAATTCTCCTTCCCGTCTCATTCGGTCAACGAGAGCTTTGCCCGGGCGGCAGTGACTGCGTTTCTCGCCCATCTGGACCCCACTGTGGCGGACCTGACCGAGCTGAAGACCGCTGTCTCCGAGGCGGTGACCAATGCCATCGTTCACGGCTACCGGGACGCCATCGGCACCGTCTACATATCCGTCAAGCTGTATGAGAACGGAAAGGCCGTGGTGCGCATTCGGGACAAGGGCTGCGGGATCCCGGACGTGTCTCAGGCGATGGAGCCCCTGTACACCACCGGCGGGGAAGACCGTGCCGGCCTGGGCTTTTCCGTGATGCAGAGCTTCTGCGACGGTCTGCGTGTCACCTCCCGGGTGGGAGTGGGCACCACCGTCACCCTGACGAAATACTTTGCGCCCAGAGCGTGACATCCCCCAGGGCGTGTCGGTGGAGGAAAATCTGGGCTTGGCGCACCTGTGCGCCAAGCGCTTTGCCGGCAAGGGAATCGACTACGACGACCTGTTCCAGGCGGGCTGCCTGGGTCTGGTCAAGGCAGCGGAGCGCTTTGATCCCGCCCGGGGCCTGCAGTTCTCCACATACGCCGTACCGGTGATCCTGGGGGAGATCCGCCGTCTGTTCCGGGATGGCGGCGCGCTGCGGATCTCCAGGGGCATGCGGGAGCTTGCCCGGCGCGCCCGTCAGGAGCAAGAGCTTCTGGAAACGCAGCAGGGGAGGAGCCCCGATCTGGAGGAGCTGGCGGACCGGCTGGGCGTCTCACCGGCCCAGGCTGCCCTGGCGCTGGGCGCCTCCAGACCGCTGCTTTCCTTAAGCAGGGAAGAAGACGGTGAGACCATCGATGTCCCCGTCGATGCCCCGGAGGGCACCCTCACCGAGCGTATGACGCTCAAAACCCTCCTTTCCGGCCTGGCGGAACCCGACCGCCGCCTTTTGGAATACCGGTACTTTCACGGCCTCACCCAGCAGAAGACCGCCGAAGCCCTGGGCATGACCCAGGTGCAGGTCAGCCGCAGGGAGAAGAAACTGTTGCTTTCTCTGCGGGCGGCGCTGCTGCAGGAGCCCTAATTCAAAAACAGGATCCCTGCGTTCAGATACCCGGCGAACAGGACCCACAGTCCGTAGGGAATCATCAGCCCGCCCGCCAGCCGGTTCTGCAGGAAGAACCGGGCGGTGGTCAGCAAGACCGTCACCCACAGCAGGGCAATCCAGAACAGCCCCAGGGCAAAATTCTGGCAGCGAAAGAAGATCGGGCTCCAACAGAACTGAAGCACCAGTTGGATCCCGTACAGGCACAGCCCTTCCTTCCGGAACGTTCCCCTGCTTTTCCACACCAGCCAGCTTGCAGTCCCCATCAGGAGGTACAGCAGCGTCCACACAGTGGGAAAGACCGGACCGGGCGGGGAGAGAGCCGGCCGAGCAAGGCCCTCATAGAGGGCAAAGGCCGGCCCCGTCAGGGCCGCCGCCAGACCGCCCAGGGCCAGGGGGATCAGTAGACTTACCGCGAACGGTTTCCATTGGCTCATGCTGCATCGTCCTTTCCACGCTCAGTGGAAAAACATATGCCGGAGATCCCCGTTTCATGCGAAAGGCGCGTCCTCCTCAGGAGGGCGCGCCCAAACGCGGTTACAAATAGGGCCTCATTTCGTCGGAGAGCGTGGTTTCCAGAGCGATCAGCCGTTTGGCGATGTCCTTGGACCGTTCGTCTGCCGCCTGGAATTGGTTCAGATACTTGTTCAGAGACTTGACACCCATGTTGCACCCGTCCGTCACCAGGTCGGCAATGACCGCGTCCTTCTGGTTGACAGAGAGCATCACGTTGGTCTTCATCCAGGACATGGCCTTGGCCATGGGGGCAGGCTCCTTGCCCGTGTCCCCGTGTTCGCGCAGCAGGGCATGGGTGTCGTTCCCCAGCTCGCCATGCTTGCGCCGGGACTCCTCCAGCGCGGTCCGCAGTGGTTCCGCTTTCACTTTGGGCAGGACCTCGTCGATGGTGGACACGCCCATTTGGATGCCTGCGTTGCATTCCCGCAGCAGGCGCACGGTATCCGGTTCGATGATATCGATCCACTCCTTTCACGGTTCTGGGTTCAGTTTTTCCCAAAACCCGCCGGATATTTCATCCCGCTGCATTTTCCCGGGCTACACGCCCAGCAGCCGTCCGACGGTGGCGACGGTCAGGCAGGCCAGCAGTCCGCAGGCGGTGGGAAGGGCCATGCCCGCCAGCGTCCATTTCAGGCTTTTCGTCTCCTTATAAAGGGTCCATGTGGCGGTGGAGCACGGCCAGTGCATCAGCGCAAACAGCAGGGTGCACAGCGCGGTGACGCCCGTCCAGCCGTTCTGCGTCAGCAGGGCGTGCAGCGCGGTGAGATCGGTCATTGAAACCAGGCTCCCCTGGGCGGTATAGGCCATCACCAGGATGGGGATCACGATCTCGTTGGCGGGCCAGCCCAAGATAAACGCCAGCAGGATCACGCCGTCCATCCCGAAGACCCGCGCAAAGGCATCCAACGCCCCGCAGCACAGTGCCAGCAGGGAGCTCCCGCCTGCCCGCACGTTGGCCAGCACCCAGATGATGAGCCCCGCCGGGGCCGCAACGGCGGCGGCCCGGCCTAAAACGAACAGCGTCCGGTCCAGCACAGACCGCACGATCACCTTGCCCACCTGGGGCCGGCGGTAGGGGGGCAGCTCCAGCGTAAAGGAGGAGGCTGTCCCTTGGAGCACCGTCGCGGACAGTACCCGTGCGCACAGAAAGGTGGATCCAAGCCCCAGCAGGATGACCGACAGCAGCAGCGCCGCCGAGAGCACCGACCGAACCGGCCCACCCACCGTCCCGGTGAGGAACATGGCGATCAGGGACACCAGCATGGGCAGCCGGCCGTTGCAGGGCACGAAATTGTTGGTCAGCAGCGCGATCAGCCGCTCCCGGGGCGAATCGATGATCCTGCACCCGGTGATCCCCACCGCGTTGCAGCCAAAGCCCATGGCGGTGGTCAGGGCCTGTTTGCCGCAGGCGCCGCATTTCTGAAAACACCGATCCAGGTTGAAGGCGGCCCGGGGGAGATACCCCAGATCCTCCAGCAGCGTGAACAGGGGGAAGAAGATGGCCATGGGCGGCAGCATCACCGAGACCACCCAGGCCAGGGTCTTGTACATGCCGTCGATGAGCAGCCCCGCGACCCAGGACGGAGCGTTCCAGGCTTCCAGCACGCCCCGCAGCCAGCTGCCCAAGGCGAACAGCCCCGCCGAAAGCCACTGAGAGGGCACGTTGGACCCCGCAATGGTGAGCCAGAAGATGCCCAGCAGCATCAGCAGCATGATGGGCAGCCCGGTCCGCTTCCCGGTAAACAGCCGGTCCAGCCGCCGGTCCCGGGGACTGTATCCGTTTTCTCCGCAGCGCACGGCCGCCTGGGCGATCCGCTGGGCCTGTTCCACCGTGGACGCCACGATCTTGTCCTCAGCCGCTTCTCCGCGCAATCCCTCCGGCAGGCCGTCCAGGATCTCCCGCACCTCCGGGTCTGCCCGGGGCGCCGCACCGGTCTTTTCTTGCAGCGTCCTTTCCAGGGCGGCGTCTTCCGGGCACAGCAGCCGCAGGGCCAGCCAGCGAGGCGGCACCGCCCCTTGGGCCAGCCGCCGGGCCGCGGGCAGCAGCCGGGCCACCGCCGCCTCCACCTCCGGCTCGTATCGGACCGGCGGGCGATCTTCCTCCAAGGCGATCTCCTCCCGGCACACATTTCCTGCCGCCCGGAGCAGCTCCCGGATCCCCCGACCGCTGCGGGCCTGGGCCCCCACCACCGGGATCCCCAACAGCAGCTCCAGCTCCTCCAGGTCCACCCGGATCCCCTTCCGCCGGGCTTCATCCAGCAGGTTGACGCACAGGACCGCCCGGGGCGTGATCTCCAGCACCTGCAGCGCCAGGATCAGGTTCCGTTCCAGACAGGTGGCGTCGCACACGATGACGGTGGCCGCCGCATGGGCAAAACAGATGAAGTCCCGGGCGGCTTCTTCCTCCGCCGAGTGGGCCAGCAGGGAGTAGCACCCCGGCAGGTCCGCCAGCAGATATTCCTCGCTGTCCATCCGGCACACGCTGGTGGCGTTGGTGACGGTCTTGCCCGGCCAGTTCCCCGTGTGCTGCCGTAGCCCGGTCAGGGCGTTGAACACCGTGCTCTTTCCCACATTGGGGTTCCCCGCCAGGGCGATGACCCGCCGCTCCGGGACCCCTGCCCGGCCCTTCACGGCCGTCCCTCCGTCCAAAGGCCCCCTTCAGCCGCCGCTGGCTCCGGTCGGATCCGCACCGACTGGGCGTCCCGGTCCCGCAGGGCGATCACTGTCCCCCGAATGAGATACGCCCGCGGGTCGCCCAAAGGGCTTCGTCCCACGCACTCCACTCGTGTCCCCGGGATCAGTCCCACGTCCTGCAGCCGGCGCCGCATGGGCCCGTTGGCCCAAAGTCCCTGTACCAGCCCTGTCTCGCCGGGCAGCAGGGAAGAAAGTCCGGTTTCCCGATTCATATCCAGCTTCACTCCCGCATACAAGTTAGGAGAAGGAAAAACTCTTTCTCATTCCACACTATATTCCACGGTGGAAAAGCTGTGACAGGAGGGGCCGATGAACGACGGGTTTTATACGCTCAAGGGGTATCTCCACAAGGAGCATCCCCCGCTTTCCGCCGCCATGGAGGATTACCTGGAGATGATCTTCCGCCTGGGCGGGGAGACCGCCTCGGTGCGCATCACCGAGCTGGCCCGGGCGCTGCACGTCAGTCCCTCTTCGGCCTCCAAAATGGCGGGGAACCTCCGGGCCGCCGGACTCATCCGCTTCCCCCGATACGGGTACATCACCCTCACCGATCCGGGACGTGATCTGGGTGCGTATCTCATCCGCCGGCACCAGCTGGCCCAGCGGCTGCTGGACCTCATCAACGGCGGCGACAGCGACCTGGAGGAGGTGGAGAAGCTGGAACACTTCCTCTCTCCGAAAACGGTCCGCAACCTGGAGACCTTCCTCCAACAGCACGACAAAAAAGACCCCTGAAGCAGGGGCCTTTTGTGCTTTTGCATTCAGTTTTTCCGCCACGCCGCCGGGATGAACAGCATCAGCATGGGGAAGATCTCCAGCCGCCCGGCCAGCATGTCGAAGGAGAGGATGATCTTGCTCAGCGCCGAAAAGGCGCCGTAGTTGCCGGTGGGGCCCACCACGTCCAGGCCGGGGCCGATGTTGTTGATGCAGGCCAGCACCGCCGTCAGGTTCGTCTCCACAGAGAACTCGTCCACCGAGATCAATAAAATGGAGGCCACCGTGATGAGCACATACAGGGTCAGATAGCTGAAGGTGTTGCGCAGCACGTCCTCCTCCACCATCTGCCCGTCCACGTGGACCACCGACACCGACCGGGGCCGCAGCATCCGCTTGACGCCCCTCCGGGTGGCCTTCCAGATGAGCAGCAGCCGCGCCACCTTGATGCCGCCGCCGGTGGAGCCCGCACAGGCGCCGATGATCATCAGCGTCACCAGCACCGATTTGGAGAAGCCCGGCCAGAGGTTGAAGTCCGCGGTGGAAAACCCGGTGGTGGTCATGATGGAGGACACCTGGAAGGCCGCGTGGTGCAGCGCTTCCCCCACGTTTGCAAACAGGGGATGGATGTCCCAGGTGATGGCCGCGATGGCCAAGAACATGATCCCGAAATACAGCCGGACCTCCTGGTTGAAAAACGCCTTGGCGAACTGCCGGGTCAGCAGCAGATAAAACACGCTGAAATTCACCCCGAACAGCGCCATAAAGACCGTGCACACCGTCTGCAGATAGGGGCTGTACCCGCCGAGGCTGTCGTTTTTGACGCCGAATCCGCCGGTGCCCGCCGTTCCAAAGGACGTGCACACGCTGTCGAACAGGGGCATCCCCCCGGCCAGCAGGAAGACGATCTGCAGCAGCGTCAGCGCCACATAGATGGCGTAGAGGATCTTGGCCGTGTTCTGCAGCCGGGGCACCAGCTTGTCCACCTGGGGCCCCGGGCTCTCAGCCCGCATGACGTGCAGCAGGGAGTTGCGCCCCTTGCCCATGGAGACCACCGCCAGCAGGAACACCAGCACGCCCATGCCGCCCAGCCAGTGGGTGAAGCTCCTCCAGTACAGCAGGCCGTAGGGCAGCGCCTCCACGTCGCTCAAAATGCTGGCTCCCGTGGTGGTAAAGCCGGAGACCGTCTCAAAGAAGCAGTCCACATAGCTGGGGATGGCCCCGCTGACCCAGAAGGGCAGCGCTCCGGTGAGGGACACCGCCACCCAGCTCAGGGCGGTGATCAAAAACCCTTCCTGTGCGCCGATCTGCCGGTCCACGGGCCGGAACAGATAGGTGAGCAGGCTCAGCAGCGCGGTGCCCAGGGCCACCCCCGCCAGGGACAGGCAGGCGGTCCATTCCCGGTGATACAGGGAGATCGCCGCGCCGGGCAGCAGGCACAGGGCCTCCACCCGCAGGATATAGCAGACCAGCTGGAGGATCACACGTCGGTTCATGGCTCTAGTCCTCCAGGAAAATGTCGGTGAGATGGTTGATGCCCAGATCGCTCAGCGTGACCACCACCACGCTGTCCCCGGCCTCGATGGCGTCGTTGCCGCCGGGGATGATGGTCCGCCCGTTCCGGTTGAGGCACGCCAGCAGGGTGTTGGGCTTGAACCGCAGATCGATAAGTTTCCGCCCGATCTGGGGCAGGTCCTTGGTGGCGGTGAACTCGATGGCCTCCACCCGCTCGTCCACGATCCGGTGCAGGGACATCATGGTCTCGCCCTTGCGGTTGTCCATGGCCCGCACATACCGCAGGATATCCGTGGAGCACAGGTCCTTGGGGCTCACCACGCAGTCGATGCCCTTGCCCAGCAGCGCGTCGGAGAACTCCGTCCGGTTGATCTTGGTGATGACCCGGTACACCCCCAGGTAATTCGCATACATGGAGATGATCAGGTTCACCTCGTCGATGTTCGTCAGCGTCACCACCGCGTCCGCCTCCGAAAGGCCCTCCGCGTCCAAAATGGCCTTGTCGGACCCGTCCGCATGGATCACCGTGGCCCGGGGCAGCTCGTTCGCCAGCTCCACGCACCGCTGCTCGTCCACTTCAAACAGGGTGACCTTGGCCCCGGCCCGCAGCAGGTCCTCCGCCAGATAGAACGCGATCCGGCTGCCGCCCACGATCATCACGTCCCGCACCTTCTTCCGGTCGATGCCCAGGTTCCGGATGAACTTGGCCAGGTCCTCCGAAGAGGCGGTGATGGAGATCCGGTCCCCGGCCTTCAGGGTGAATCCGCCGGAATTGGAGATGAACACCTGACCGCCCCGCACCACGGCGCATACCAGCACCTTCACCTTCAGGGCCTTGGGCAGGTCGATGAGGGCGATGCCGTCCAGCACGGTGCCCTCCCGGATCTCCAGCTCCACGATCTCCACCCGGCCCTTGGCAAAGGAATCCCGCTTCAAAAAGCTGGGGAACTGCAGCAGCCGGTAGATCTCCGTGGCGGTGCTGCGCTCCGGGTTGATGAGCATATTCAGCCCCAGCTCGTCCCGCAGCAGGTAGAACTGGCTGTAATACTCCGGGTCCCGCACCCGGGCGATGGTCCGCTTGCAGCCCAGCTTCCGGGCCACCATGCAGCACAGCAGGTTGGTCTCGTCGGCGGAGGTCGCCGCGATGAGCAGATCGCTGCTGCCCACGTCGGCCATCTTCTGGATCTTCATAATGGCGCCGTTGCCGTGGATGACGCTGACGTCCAGGGACTGCTGCGTCTCCTGGAGCACCATCTTGTTGTTGTCGATGACCACCACGTCGTGGCCCTCCCGGGCCAGCTGAACGGTCAGGGCGGAACCCACCTTGCCGTCGCCAACGATCACGATTTTCATATATTTTCTTTTTTCTCCCAGAGAAGCATTTTCGCACGGACCCACCTGCTGTGGGTCTACCGCTTATCTTAGCACAAAAAAAACCGGGAAACAACCCCTTTTTGCAGGGATTGTTCCCGGAAACGTCCGTTCTTTCGGCCCCGTTATTCCTTCAGCTCGCTGGTGCAGTGGGGGCACCGGGTGGCGTCCAGGGGGATCTCGCTCTTGCAGAAGGGGCAGATCTTGGTGGTGGGGGCGGCGGGGGTCTCCTCCTTCTTCTTGTGGACGGAATTGATGGCCTTGATGATCAGGAACAGCACCAGGGCGATGAGCAGGAAGTTGATGATGGCGTTGATGAAGGACCCGTACAGGATCGTGGCGCCCAGCACGTTGATGGATTTCTCCGCCAGGTTGTTCCCGCCGGTGAGGATGCCCAGCAGGGGGTTGATCAGGTCGTTGACCAGGGAGTTCACGATGGCGGTGAAGGCGCCGCCGATGATCACGCCCACGGCCATATCCATCACATTTCCCCGGGAAATAAATTCTTTGAATTCATGGATAAACTTTTTCATATGTTTCTCCTCCACTCGTTTTGGGGAAGCTCCCCTGGGTCCTATTGTCCCATGTTTTGCAAACTTTGTCAATACCGTACAGAAAGAAGCCGGTTTTTGCGGGGAAACCGGTCATTCCTGCGCCTGCACCACCACTTTGATGGAGGCGTCGCTCATCTGCATCTCAATGGCCTCCTGCAGCCGGCTCAGCGGGAACCGGTGGGTGATGATGGGCCCCAGGTCCAGCCGCCCGGCGTTGAGCAGCGCCACCGCCCGGGCGTGGGTGTCCGGGTTCACGAAGGACCCCCGGATGGTCAGCTCCTTCTTGTACACGTCGAACAGGGGCAGGGGGAACTGGGCGTCCACCTTGGGCACGCTGAACAGCACCACCGTCGCGCCCTTTTTGGCAAAGGCGAAGGCGCTGGCCACGGCGGCGTTGTTGCCCACGCACTCCAGCACCACCTGGGCCCCTTCGCCGCACAGCGCCTGGAATTCGTCCAGATGGCCGGGGTCCTTGGGGTCGATCGCCCCGTCCGCGCCCAGCTGCAGGGCGGCCTGGCGGCGCAGCCCGTTGGGCTCGCTGAGGACCACCCGCCCCGCCCCGGAGAGCCGGGCCAGCTGCAGCATGATGAGCCCGATGGCCCCGCCGCCCACCACGCACACCGTGTCCCCGGGCCGGATCCCCGCCCGGTCGATGCCGTGGAGACAGCAGGCCACCGGTTCCGCCATGGCGCCGTATTCCAGGGGCACCTGGTCGGCCAGCCGGAAGGCCTGGGCCGCCGGGACCGCACAGTACTGGGCAAAACCGCCGTTTTGGGTGACGCCGATGGCCCGCATGTGGGGGCAGAGCTGCTTTTTCCCGTCCCGGCAGTATTCGCACTTCCCGCAGTAGATGTTGGGGTCCACCGTCACCGGGTCGCCCACCTGCAGGCCCTCCACCCCCGGGCCCAGGGCCTCGATGACCCCGGAGAACTCATGCCCCAGCACCACCGGCGGCGTGACCTCCGCCGAGCCGGGCTCCCCGTGGAAAATATGCACGTCCGTCCCGCACACCCCGAACACCGCGTTGCGGATGAGCACCTCCCCGGGCCCCGGGGTGGGGGTGGGGACCTCCTGCAGGGAAAAACGGCCGTTGCCCAAAAAGAAATTTGCTTTCATTTCGATGCCTCCTGTGAGGGGGCGTTTTGGCCTTCCCGCACCGCGAAAAAACCAAAAACCCCGAAAAAATGATGTGCCTCAAAGCCGCGCCCCGCCTGGGTTTGCGGCACATGTTTCACGTGAAACGTATGTTTGCTTTTCGTAAGACCCGGCCATCACTCCCGGGGCCGTTTCGCCTGGATGACCCGGTCCGCGGCGAACACCGCCGCCGCCGAGAGCACTCCCAGAGCCATGCCGGCCAGCACATCGGTGGGGTAGTGGACGAACAGGAACAGCCGGGAAAACCCGATGAGGGCCGCCAGAACCAAGGCCGCCGTCCCCGCCTTTTTGAAGTGCTTCCACAGCACCGAGGCGGCGGCAAAGGAGGCGCAGGTGTGCCCGGAGGGGAAGGAGTAGCCCGAAGGCCGGGGGATGAGCCCGGGATAGAGCTCCGGCGCGGCCACGAAGGGCCGGGGCCGGCACACCAGCCCCTTGAGGATCAGCTCCCCCAGCAGGAAGCCCACGGCCACCGCGCAGATGCCCAGCAGCCCGCACCGCCGGGTCTTTTGGAACAGGGCCAGGATCCCCAGCAGCCCCAGCCAGAACAGCCCCGCCTCGCCCAGATAGGTGATCACCGGGAACACCGCGTCGGTGACGGGGTTGTGGCAGTGGGCCTGCACAAAGGTGAGGATCCCTGCGTCAAAAGCGTTGATTCCGGACAAACGATCGCATCCTTTCGGTTTATTGGGCCGCAGCCGAGATGGGCAGGGCGGGCAGCCCGGCTAGGTAGGCCAGGAGCAGCTGGGCCCCAAAGCACACCAGGATCAGCACCACGTTGAGCACCCGGCGGTGGGTCTGGGCGTCGAGCTTGCCCCAGAAGTCCGGCAGCAGAGCCACCTCCGAGGCGAAAAACAGGATGAAGAGCGGGCTGCTTCGGAACACAAAGGCCATGGCCGACAGGGCAAAGGCGATGATGGTGAAGTGGACGCACTCGATGCAGACATTGAGGACTGTAAAGTCCTTTTCCTTCACAGAGAAGATCTCCTTCCTTTTTCTTCCTACTCTGTATTCTAGCACCCGGCGGCGGGAAAGTCAACGTTCCCGGGCATATGCCGCGGAGCAGGCGCATAGGTCTTGAGTAAAAACGGGAGCGGAGGGAGCGCATGGAGTTTCACAGCATCGGCTGGCAGGAGGCCGCCCGGCGGCTGGGCACGGACCCCAAAAACGGCCTGGACCCCGAGACCGCCCGGCAGCGGCGGGCCCAATACGGGGAAAATGAGCTGAGCGGGGAGAAGGGGCCGGGCTTTTTCCGGCGGTTCTTCGCCCAGTTCAAGGACTGGATGGTGCTCATTTTGCTGCTGTCGGCGGGGGTGTCCTTCGCCCTGGCCCGGCTGCGGGGAGAGGGGGGCTCCATCGACGCGGCCATCATCCTGGCCATCGTGGTGTGCAACGGGGTGATCGGCGCGGTGCAGGAGCTCCGGGCGGACCAGGCCATCGCGGCCCTGAAGAAGCTGTCCTCCCCCAAGGCCCGGGTGGTGCGGGGCGGCCGGGCCCGCACGGTGGACAGCCGGGAGCTGGTCCCCGGCGACCTGGTGCTGCTGGCCCCCGGGGACCTGGTGCCCGCCGACCTGCGGCTGGTGCGCACGGTGGAGCTGCGGGTGGAGGAATCCGCCCTCACCGGGGAATCCCTGCCCGCGGCCAAGGACGCCCAGCTCCTCTGCCCGGAGGAGGCCCCTCTGGGGGAGCGGGTGAACTGCGCCTTCGCGGGCACCGGCGTCTCCTCGGGGACAGGGGTGGGCATCGTCTGCGCCACCGGCATGGACACGGCCATGGGGCGCATCGCCCAGATGCTGGCCGGGGAGAAGGCCCCCGAAACGCCCCTGCAGAGGAAGCTGAAACAGACCGGCCAGGTGCTGGGGCTGGGGGTGGTGGCCATCTGCGGGGTGATCTTCCTGCTGGGGGTGCTGCAGAAGACCCCGCCCCTGGAGATGCTGATGATCGCCATCAGCCTGGGGGTGGCCGCCATCCCGGAGGGCCTGACCGCCGTGGTGACCATCGTTCTGGCCATGGGGATCCGCCGCATGGCCCAGCGCAGGGCCATCGTGCGGCATTTGCCGGCGGTGGAGACCCTGGGCAGCACCCAGGTGATCTGCTCTGACAAGACAGGGACCTTGACACAGAACCGCATGACCGTGACGGCCTTTTCCGGCTGGAAGGGAGAGGAGCCCCTGGACGGCCCCCGGGCGCAGTTCGCCCTGGAGCTGTGCAGCCTGTGCACCAACGCCGCCCGCGCCCGGGACCGGTGGGTGGGGGAACCCACGGAGACGGCCCTGCTGGCGGCCTGTGCCCAGGACAAAGCCCGGCTGGAGGCTCAGTGGCCCCGGGTGGGGGAGATCCCCTTTACATCGGCGCGCAAACGCATGACCACGGCCCACCGGCGGCCCGGCGGGTACCGGATCATCACCAAGGGGGCGCCGGACGTGCTGCTGTCCCTGTGCACCGGGGTGGACACCGGCAGCGGGGTGCTCCCCCTGGGCCCGGGGCAAAGGGAACGGCTCCTTCGGGAGAACAGCCGCCTGGCCGGAAGGGCCTTGCGGGTGCTGGGGGTGGCCTATAAGGACGTGGAGAGCCTTTCGGAAGACGACGGGGACACGGAGAGCGAGCTGGTGTTCTGCGGCCTGGTGGGCATGGAGGACCCGCCCCGGCCCGGTGTGGCCCGGGCGGTGGCCCAGTGCAAACGGGCGGGCATCCGCCCGGTGATGATCACCGGAGACCACGCCCAGACCGCCCTGGCCGTCGCCCGGAGCATCGGCATCGCAGGGGCCCAGGACCGGGCCCTCACCGGGGCCCAGCTGGACGCCCTGTCCGACGGGGAGCTTACCCAGGAGCTGGACCGGGTGCGGGTCTTTGCCCGGGTGTCCCCGGAGCACAAGGTCCGGCTGGTGAAGGGGTATCAGAAGAAGGGCCTGGTGGTGGCCATGACCGGGGACGGCGTCAACGACGCCCCGGCCCTGAAGGCAGCGGACATCGGCTGCGCCATGGGCCAGAGCGGCACCGAGGTGGCCAAATCCGCGGCGGACATGGTGCTGATGGACGACGACTTCTCCACCATCGTCTCCGCGGTGGGAGAGGGCCGGGGCATCTACCGCAACATCCGGAAGACCATCCACTTCCTGCTGTCCTGCAACATCGGGGAGATCCTGGTGGTGTTCATGGCCTTCCTGCTGAAGACCCCCGCGCCCCTGCTGGCCATCCAGCTGCTGTGGGTGAACCTGGTGACGGATTCCCTGCCGGCCCTGGCCCTGGGGGCGGACCCCATGGAAGGGGACGGCATGGACGAACCGCCCCACCCCCGCAGCGAGGGCATTTTTGCGGGAGGGCTGGGGTTCTCCGTGGCGGTGGAGGGCTGCCTGGTGGGGGCGCTGGCGCTGCTGGGGTACACCATGGGCCGGGTGTGGTTCGACACGGACCCCCTGCAGCCGGTGATCGGCCGGACCATGGGCTTTGCGGTGCTCAGCCTGTCCCAGCTGGTCCACAGCTTCAATATGCGGTCCTCCCGCTCGGTGCTGAAGCTGGGGCTGTTCTCCAACCGCAAGCTGGACCTGGCCTGCGGGATCTGCGCCCTGCTGGTGGCGGCGGTGGTGGTGGTGCCAGGGCTCGCGGTGCTGTTCCACACCGCGGCGCTGAACGCCGTTCAGTGGCTGCTGGTGCTGGGGCTTTCGGCCTGCCCGCTGGTGGCCGTGGAGGGCGAAAAGCTGTTGTGGGCCGCCTGGGACCGGCGAAAACGCAAATAGACCGCAAAAAACAGGGAAAGGCGCGCTGCCTTTCCCTGAACTGTTTGGCAGGGGGCGGGGGTCAGGCGCCGGTCTCCCGGCTGAGAGACCGGACCAGTGCGATCTCCCGGGCGTAGTCGGGCAGGTCGTTGGGGGTCTCCAGCAGGAAGGGCAGGTCCCGCAGGGCCGGGTGGTTGACGATGCGCGCCACTGCCTCCAGCCCCAGGGTCCCCTCGCCCAGCTTCTGGTGGCGGTCCTTCCGGCTGCCCAGGGGGTTCATGGTGTCGTTCAAATGGACGGCCCGCAGGCGGGAGAGCCCCACCACCCGGTCGAATTCCGTGAGCACGCCGTCCAGGTCGCCTACGATATCGTAGCCGGCGTCGAAGACGTGGCAGGTGTCCAGGCAGACCCCCATCCGCTGGGACAGGGTCACCCGGTCCAGGATGGCCCGCAGCTCCTCGAACCGGCCGCCCACCTCCGAGCCCTTGCCCGCCATGGTCTCCAGCAGCACCGGGGTGTGCTGCTCCGGAGTCAGCAGGTCGTTGAGCATCCCCGCGATGAACTCGATGCCCGCCGAGACCCCCTGGCCCACGTGGCTGCCGGGGTGGAAGTTGTACAGCGCGCCGGGCAGGGCCTCCAGCCGGTCCAGGTCCTCCCGGAGGACCTGCCGGGCAAAGTCCAGCACCTCCGGCCGGGCGGCGCAGGGATTGAGGGTATAGGGCGCATGGGCCACGAAGGTCCCGTCGCCGGCCTCTCCCCACAGCCGGAGGAACGATGCGGTGTCGGCGGGGTCGGGGGCCTTGGCCCGGCTGCCCCGGGGGTTGCGGGTGAAGAACTGAAAGGTGTTGGCGCCGATGGAAAGGGCGGTCTCGCCCATGGCGAGGAACCCCTTGGCGCTGGACAGATGACAGCCGACGGTGGGCACTGTAAAGCCTCCTTGGTTTACAAATTACCGGCCTGGGCCCGGGCGAGGAGCCAACGGGCCACGCCGTCTGCGTCGTTGCCGCCGATCACCCCGGTGGCGATCTCTTTGAGAGCATTCACGGCGTTGGCTACGGCATAGCACTCGTCGGAGACGCGGAAAAGGGGGATATCGTTCACCGCGTCGCCGAAGGACACCACCCGGGTGCAGCCCAAAAGGCCCTTCAGCTTTATGATCGCGTTGGCCTTGGTGGCCTTCCGGGGCATGATCTCCAGCCAGAATTCCGGGCGGTAGATCTCCTGCTGGAAGGTGCAGGTGAACCGTTCATCGTGCCGGAAGCGCTCCCAGGCGGGGAGCAGGTCCTCCCGGGCTCCGATGCAGGTGAAGTAGAACACGTCCCCGTCGTAGAGGCCCTCCGCCGAGGGCAGGGGCCGCATTCGGGGGTCGGCGGGACGGCTCTGGATGAAGTGCCGCACGCCCTCGTTTTCCCGGGACATCACCCAGGATTTCTTCAGTTCGCCGGCGATATACGCATCCACGGTGGGGGAAAGCCCGCAGGAGAACAGGATCGCTGCGGCGGCTTGCACCTCCCGGGGAGCAAACAGCTGGGAAACCAGGCGCTGGCCGGTCCTGGGGTCCAACAGGAACGCGCCGTTGTACACGATGACAGGTGCCCGGACCGTCAGGCCCTGGGCGACCTTCGACGCGGAGGTGAGGGACCGGGCGGTGGCGTATGTAAAGCACATCCCCTTGTCGATTAGGTTGTTGAGGATCTCCAGGCTCTGGGGACTGATACGGCTCTCGGGGGTGAGCAGGGTGCCGTCCAGGTCAGAAACGTACAGGGTCTTTTCCATAGTCGCTCCTTGGGGGCCGTCCTTTAACTGGAATGGCCTTTTTCTTCTTCCTTGATCTCCCAGTGGATCAGGAACGTCAGGGCGGCCCGCAGGACGATGATCCCGGCCACGATGGCGATCTCGCTCCACTGGCGGACGATGACGGTGCGCAGGATCTCGCTGCCCAGCTTGAACTCCAGGCCCATGGCCAGGCCCTTGGCCAGGTAGATGCGGGTGTCGGGCTTGCGGGTGACATACTTGTACAGGGCCACGGCGCTGGTGACGATGATGACCCCCACGCCGATGTACTCGAAGAAGAGGATGCCGAATTCCGTGATGATTTCCAGCACCCCGCGCAGTGTTTCGATCATGGGTTTGCCTCCTTTCCGGCAGATTTTGATGCGGTTTTCCTAGGTGGAGACGGGTCTCCTATCCATTCAATTTCAGCTGATAGTCCCGGTTTTCGATCCGCTTCATCGCCTCGCGCAGGATCGCCAGAGCGGTTTCTTCGGCTTTCCTGAGATCGGTAAACATCTCTGAAAGAATGGCGTCACATTCATCCAGCGCTTCCTCATACTGCGCTTTCGTCAACTCGTTCTGCTGATAGGCTTCGTCCAGTTCGTCCTTGTCGTCAATTCGGATGTCCCCCTGGGGAGTGGCGATCACGTCCAAATACTTGTCCCAGTATACCGCAACACCGTCACTGTCAAATCCATATTTTTCGATAACGTCCACATACCATACCGATACAGAACGCTCCTTTTTCCGGTCCGCCGGGTGGAACATGACTGTGATCAGTCTCTTTTTTTCTTTGGGTATCAGCTGCAGCCAGACCATCCCGCCTCCCGTAACAGGCGCTTTTCCAGCTTTTTCAAAATCCCAAAAGTTCTGTTCTCCGTCTGTCAGCAGGATGACGCTGACCAAGCCCTGAAACATGGCATTGTCCATGTCCATCTGATAATACGGGTAGTGCTGAAAGCCCCATAGATCCCGGTTGAGTCTTTTTGTTTTCATTTCACCCTCCGCTGGGTCCTTTCGCATTTCGGGACATCCAGACCACCGTTTCAATAGTTGTCTCATTTTCCAAGGGAAGTTCGGTCACTTCCTGACCGTTCAGCGGAACAGGGAAATTGAAGCTAATGCTCTTGATCCAGCAACCGTCTTTCCGCT